>JAGNZR010000005.1:0-7926 GCA_017984315.1 Fusobacteriaceae bacterium
CTCTCTATTCTGTTGTTAATGTCCTTTTAACTTCGTCTCGTGTTTCTCTCACGGACAAGAATTATCTTACCACAACCATCATTTTCCGTCAACACTTTTTTCAATTTATTTTACTCAATTTTATATTATACAACGTTTTCTATTTAAATGCAAACTGTTTTTTTTATAGTTTCAATATAAAAAAACTATTGAAAACATTATATTTTTCTCAATAGTTTTTTTTATATTATTTTTTTTTATTTTTCATCTTAAATCTATGAGTTATTTTTTAATTTCTCCTTATAAGAGTTGTTCAAATATATCTCTCTTAATTTAAAATATTTAACCATTGAATATAAAGCACTAGTTACAGATATCATAAACCCTTCTACCCCATCTAAAAAACCAAGCCTGATTATATACATTTTTATAAATTTATAAATAGGGTTAAAAACAATCTGAAATAGAGAACTTTTTTTCCCTTTTTTATAGTAATCTAATGCCCCCTCAGTTGTATATCTATTAAACTTTGAAAAATAATCTTCTAAAGTCAAATATGAGTGGTGGTAAAGATCCCCTTTTAATCTTTCTATATTAATCTCTGTAACAAACTCTTCATGAACTGTATTATCATTAAAATATCCGCTTTTTTTAGTAAAAAGTCTTATTGCATAAGATGTTCCCCAACCCCCATGTTTTAATTTTTTACCAAAACAAAAAGATACTCTGTTAATTTCATATACTTTCTGCTCACTGTTTATTGGTTTTTGAATTATTTTCTTTATATTTTCTAATAACTCTAGAGAAGCCTCTTCATCTGCATCAATATTTAAAATCCATTCCTCTTTACATTTTTCTATAGCACTATTTCTTTGTTTTCCATAACCTTTCCATTGCTCCACATAAAAATTAGCTTTAAATTCTTTCGCAATATTTTCTGTGTTATCTGTAGAACCGCTGTCTATTATCACTATTTCATCAGCAATTTTTGAGATAGACTGCAATGTTCTCTTTAAATTTTTTTCTTCATTATATGTCATTATTGCAACAGATAATCCCATGACTCACCTCTATATTTTTAGTTAAAGTTTTGTTCGATTAATTTTCATTAAACTTTAACACCATCTCATAATTTTCAATATTCATTTTTCTATATTTTACACCTGCTGCGTCTAACATTTTTTTTGAAGCAACATTAGAGTCACTATCCTTATATTTATCAGAAAGATATACTATCTCCTTTATTCCAGATTGAATTATAGATTTTGCACATTCATTACATGGAAATAATCCCACATATATTATGCAATCTTTTGTTGATTTTATACTATTTAAAATGGCATTTAGTTCAGCATGACAAACATATGGGTATTTAGTTTCTAAAAATTCTCCATCTCTGCTCCATGGAAATTCATCATCTGAGCACCCTTGAGGAAACCCATTATATCCAACCCCAACTATTTTTTTATCTTCACTGACTATACATGCACCTACTTTAGTATTAGGATCCTTGCTTCTTTTTCCAGAAAGAATAGCAATTCCCATAAAATATTCGTCCCAAGATATATAATCTAAACTTTTCATTTTTTCTCCCTTAACAATAAATCTGCTAATGCAATAGCTGCCATAGATTCTACAATTATTGGCACTCTTAATATAAATGCCACATCATGTCTTCCTTTTATATTTATCTCTTCAATTTTTTTACTTTTAAAATTAAAAGTTTTCTGTGCTTTTAGTATGCTGGAAGTTGGCTTTACAGCTACATTGAATACAATACTATTTCCATTTGTAATTCCACCATTTATCCCACCATTATTATTAGTTTCTGTCTTACCTTGTTCACTAATAAAAATGTCATTGAATTCACTCCCTTTTTTCTTACACCCCTCAAATCCAGCTCCAAATTCTATCCCTTTTACTCCTGGTATAGAGAAAACTCCATGAGAAATCATTGATTCTATTGAATCAAAAAATGGTTCCCCAAGTCCTATTGGCAGATTAGATATTTCACACCTTATAACTCCCCCTATAGAATCTCCTTCTTCCTGTATTTTTAAAATGTAATTTTCTAATTCATTTTTTTCAGTAGTTTTAAGAGATTTTTCTCCTAGCTGCATTACATCTGTTTTATAATCTATTTTGCCGCTGGTTTTCTCTAATATTTTTTTACCTATATAACCTGCTGCTACAATTCCAACTGTGAGTCTACCTGAAAAATGTCCACTCCCTCTTAAGTCATTATATCCTAAATATTTTTTCACAGAAGCAAAATCTGCATGTCCTGGTCTTGGGAGATCTACAAAATCTACATATGTTTTTGAATCTGTATTTTTATTTTCAAAAAATATATTAATTGGAGCTCCCGTTGTATACCTTTGTTTTATCCCTGATAGAAAAATAGCTTTATCCTGCTCTATTCTTTTAGTTGTGCCAACTGCACCGCTTTTTCTTTTGCTTAACTCTTTTTCTAAATCCTCTTCTGATATTTCAATACCTGGAGGTACTCCATCTAAAATTACCCCTACTCCTGCACCATGTGATTCACCATAAATACTAACTCTAAATATATTTCCAAAACTATTCATAAAAATCCCATTCCTTAAAAATTTCTTTTTTATATAAAAAAATTATATCATATAAATACATAGTTTTCTCTACATCTTTGATAATAGTTTTTAAAATATTTTTTTGTAATTTTTATCATGAATCTCCATCATTTTAAACTGAGAATAATCTATCTCCTCTTTTGCTTCTTCACTATCTACTATATCAACTTTCAATTTTATATATAGATCTTTTATATTATTTGTTACTCCTTTACTTTTAAAAAGCGGTCCTACCAATGGAAGGTCTGCAAAAAAAGGTACTTGGCTGTTATATGAACTACTGCTGGCACTTTTCATTCCACCTATAAATATGGTATCTTTATCTTTTATTGTAACTGTTGTTGAGAGTTTTCTAGTTACTTTAGGGTTGTATCCCCCTTGAGCTGTTATTGTTGAAGAGTTCCCAGTAAAGTTGCTAACTTCTACATCGATTTTAAGAAGTATGGAGTTATCTGTTTTTATAATTGGTGTTACTTCTAATATTATTCCTGCATTCCCTGTAATAGGTTCTGTATTTATCTGATTTTCATCACCGACATATACATTTGTTGTTTTATAAGAAACTAAAGTCTCCTCTGTTATATCAAATTTTCCTATTTCTCCATTTAATACTATTATAGAAGGGATGGCACTTACTGTTGCATCTGTTGTTCCTTGCAATAAATTTATTGAAAAATTTAAAAAATCATTTTTATCATTAAAAAATTTTACGAAATTTATATTAGTCCCTAATCCATCCCCACCTTTTACATTTAAAATACCTGTATTTGTTCCACTAGAACTAATTGTTCTCTCAATCCCATTTATAGGTTCCCCTGGTAAAGGGGAAGCTTTAGGTAGATCTTTTAAACTTCCACTTTGATAAGCCCATGAAAAACCTAAATTTTCAAAAAGATTATCTGTTATCTCTAAAGTTTGAGCAGCAATCCTTACTTGTTTCATTTGTACATCCATATCCTGTGATATATCTTTAGCTATTCTTACTAAATTAGGCTGTCCTTTTATGAGTAAAATATTTAGTTTAGGAAAAGATGTTATTACTACATCTGAATTTAAAGTAGATTCCAATATTTTTTTTACTTCATCAGAACTAATATTTACTAATGTAATCTTTTCTGTTACTTTATCATCACTTTCAATATGTAATTTTGAATTGGATATATTCTCTTTTAATTTAGGAGTACCAGTTATCTCCACTTCTTTTCCATTTTTTACCAATGAAATATCTAACTTTTTATTTTTATCCTTATCTCCAATTGTTATAAATTCCCCTTCTGTATAGTATCCATTTTTCTCAAACTTTACTATATATGAACCTGGCAGTAAATTATTTATAATATATTTCCCACCATACTCTGTATAGGTTTCAACTACCCCACTATTCATAACCGTGATTTTTACATCATCTACTCCTGCATTATAGCCAGATAATTTAACCACTCCTGATAAAGAGTTCCCTCCCTCACTCCCCTCTTGGAATATATATGTTCCATTTGCAGTTTTTTGTAGTTTTAAATTATTGGTATTAGCTATTAAATTTAAAACTTTTCCTAACCTTTCCCCTTTTAAAAAATATGAATCAATCACTTTATCTTTAATTTTTCTATCAACTAAAATAGTAACTCCTGATTCTTCTGTTAATATTGCCGCTACATCACTTAATTCTAGTCCTTTAAAATTGAGTTCTTCTTGAAATTTTATACTATCTATTTCACTCCCTATAATGTTAAAGGAAAAAATAATGTATAAAAAAAATATTTTTACTATTTTTTTCATTTTTATCTTGCATGGTATAAATATAACTTTATACCATACCCTCCTTTCCTTATTTTTATTCTGAAGTTTTCAAATAAAAAATATTTTTCTCTTGATTTTCAACTTCAATTACCTTTTCATCTACTACCTTAAATTTATATTCAGCACCATTAATTTCTATTGTTTTTTCCTTTTTAATAATATATTTTTTTTTATTGTTAAATGTGATTATTCCATACATTCTTCCATTTATTTTTGAAATTTTCACTGTTTCTATTTCTAGGGAAATCCTACTCTTTTCTATATCTCCAAAATAAATATTTTCTAATTTTTCATCTAACACTATTTCGTTTTCTAACATCTCATTAGAAACTGATGTTACTATAATTAAAAAATAGATTACAATTTTATAAAAAATAATTTTTTTCCCAACTCTGATTCCCATAAGTTATCATCGCCTTTTTTACATTCTAATAGTTTATTTGTTATTCCATACTTGACAACTACTATCAACTTGCCCCTCTCCCTCTCCTGGATTTGTTTCAACTCCATCCCATAAACTAATACCTACATCATCACTATCAAAAATAAAAGCTATCTCATTTGAAATTAGCTCTGCATCATCTTTCAGCTCAGAATTTTCACAATTACTCGATGCAATATTTACACCAGGAATTATTTTTATCTCTTTTGTTCCACTCTCTCCTATATATGATTTTAAAGCTTTTTTATCTAAATATTTTTTATTAATCAACTCTTTTATATGATCTACTGTAACTGGGTATGCCACTTTACTTTCATTATATGGTGTATACCCTGTAACAACCCCTTTAGCCACCCCTGAACCTGTAGTTGTATTTTCACTTCCTAAAGCTCTATTTTTTTCTGCAAAATACAGTTTTGATGCTGTGTTTAATGTTTCTAAAGTAGCTTCCACTTTAACATCTTTTGCTTTTAGTAGACTCATTCTAATTTTAGGTGTGGAAATCGTTGCCAAAATACTTATAATTGTTACCACTACAACTAACTCTACCAATGTAAATGCTCTCTCTCTTCTCTTCATAAAATTTACCCCCTCACTTCTTGAAAAAATTACGATTTTTTAATAATATGCAAAAATTTTATTTAATTTAATATTACAGTTTAAATCTGTTTTTTTTGTGTGTTTATTTATTTTTTATGATTTAAATTATAATATTTCTATATAGTTAAATATGTGTTATATTTTATTCATATTAAAAAATTAAAAAGGACCTGCTTATGAAGCGTTTTAAAAATCTTATTTCAGTTTTAATAATTAATTTTATATTTTCTGTTTCAATTTTCTCCCAAGAGTATCTTATCGCATCTTTCAATACTCTTCGACTTGGACAAAATAAAAAAGATTATAAAAAAGTGGCTGAAATTTTAAATAATTTTCCAATTATCGGTTTAATAGAAGTTATGAACAGGGAGGGTGTAGAGAAATTAGTTGATTCTCTTGAGGAGTTCTCAGGAGAAAAATGGAGTTATTTTCTATCCCCATACTCAGTTGGAACAGATGGGTACAAGGAGTACTATGCATATATTTGGAAAGCTGACTCAGTCTCTTTTATAAAAGAAAATGGATTTTTTCATGACTCTTTTTCCTCTTTTATCCGTCCTCCATTTGGTGCAACTTTTAAAATTGATAATTTTGATTTTACATTAGTCCTTGCACACTTCATTTATGGTAAGAAAAAAAGTTTTAGAGAGGCTGAAGCCTTTTATCTCAATGATGTCTATAATTATTTTCAAAATTTAGATTCTATTGAAAATGACGTTATTATTGCTGGTGATTTTAATCTCCCTGCTAATAACAACTCATTTTTACCTTTAGTACTTGAGAATAAAGATAATATAATTTATGCTTTATCTCCATCTTTACTCACAACAATTGGGAAAAAAAATCTTGCAAACTCTTATGACAATATTTTTTTATCCCTTAAATATACAAAAGAGTTTACTGGTGTAAGTGGAACATATAATTTTACATATCACGGCTTTGAATATTCTAGGAGATATATCTCTGACCATTTACCAGTATTTATAGAAATCTCTTCCGAGAATGAAGATGATGATTAATAATTTTAAAAGGAGAGTAGCTATTATGAAAAAAGATATCGCATATATCTTTCTAAATGGTGATTTATTAGGCAGCACAAATTTTTATAAAAATTTTATAAACAATAATATTGGCGATTTCTATTGTGCTGATGGCGGTTATAAGCATTGCAAATCCTTAAATATTTTCCCTTTAGAAATTTGGGGTGATTTAGACTCTATCTCTGATTTTGATATAAAATTTTTGGAACAAAAAAATATCATTATAAAGAAATTCAATAAAGATAAGGATTTTACTGATGGTGAATTGATCTTAAATTATGTTTATGAAAAGGGTTATGATCAAATTATCATCATTGGAGGGATGGGGGGAAGATTTTCCCATACATTGACAAATCTTTCCCTTATTGTTAAATATCAAAATGCTATTTTTTTAACAGAGAGTGAAAAAATTTTTTTAGTTAAAAACACACATATTTTAAAAAATAAATTTGGTACAACTATCTCTTTTATCCCTTACAGCTCCAATATCATCTCCCTAACTTTAAATGGGTTTAAGTATCCCTTAAGTTGCAGAGATATTGAGCTTGGCTCATCTATTTGCATGAGCAATATAATTATTTCAAATAGTGCAACTATAACATATTCCAAAGGCTGGTTAATAGGGATTATAGAAAATTTTATTGACAACCTTTAATTGTTATTGTAATATAATAAAGGTGAATTTTTATTTTAGTATGTAAAAGGAGGGTTTTTATGTTAAAAGAGGGTATATCTTTAACTTTAGAAAAAATAGTAACTGCTGAAGAAACTGCTGCAAAAGTTGCATCTGGTGCTTTAGAAGTTTTTTCAACTCCTATGCTTATTGCATTTATGGAAAACACAGCATTTAACCTTGTTCAACCACTACTTGATGAAGAAAGCTCAACTGTAGGTATCTCTTTAAATGTTAAACATTTAAAGGCTAATCTAATTGGTGATAAATTGAAATGTGTAGCAACTTTAACCTCTATTGAAGGTAAAAAGTTACATTTTTCTGTTAAAGTTTTTCATATGGATACACTTGTTGGTGAAGGGGAACATTCTAGATATATTATTAACGTTAAGAAGTTTTTAGAAAATATAAAAAGATAAGTTATTATACTTATCTTTTTTTTTGAGATTTTTCTAATTATTTAAACATAAGTTATCGTATTTAAATTAAAATTGATATATAGGGGGATTTATTATGACAAACATTAACACAAAAACAAAATTGCTTTTAGGATTGCAGCATGTCCTTGCAATGTTTGGGGCTACAGTTCTAGTTCCATTTTTAACTGGACTTAACCCTTCCATAGCTCTACTTTCAGCTGGAGTAGGGACTCTTTTATTCCATGCCTGCACAAAAGGGATTGTCCCTGTATTTCTTGGTTCATCTTTTGCCTTTATTGGAGCTATTGCACTAGTTTTAAAAGAGGATGGTATAGCTGCAGTAAAAGGTGGTATTATTGCTGCTGGA
>JAGNZR010000005.1:8026-58336 GCA_017984315.1 Fusobacteriaceae bacterium
TTCTTGGTGTTATTGGAAAATTTGGAGTTATGTTACAGACAATTCCAGTACCAGTTATGGGTGGAATCTCTATTATCCTTTTCGGTATGATCGCCTCTGTAGGAGTAAGAACACTTATTGATGCGGAACTTAACTTTGCTCATTCAAGAAATCTTGTGATTGCATCAATAATTTTTGTTTTAGGAATTGCTATCGATAATATTGCTGTTTGGAGAACTGTTTCTCTTTCAGGATTAGCAATTGCTGCTGTTATAGGAGTTACACTAAATAAGATTTTACCTGAAGATAGATAAGACTTTAATTGAACTATAAAATAAAAAAATGATGGAGTAAATTTACTCCATCATTTTTTTATTATAGTTTTTAATTATTAATTTTTTATTCCGATTTATTTATATTTTTCATCTCTTTTTCAATAACTTTTATTTTTTTGCTAATCTGATTTATTCTAAACTCTAAAGAAGTTAAAATCCAAAACTGAAAATGAGTTACTCTTTGAGCTTCATATATCATCCAAATAAGTTTAAAAATCGCAATTAAAGTCGCTACTAACAAAGTTACCACTAAATTTAACTTTGATAAAGCCAACCCTACTATCAAAATTATCAGTATAATCCCTGTTAAAAGTCTATTTACTAATTTATTTTGTTTAGTATTATTCACTCCACCGATTTCACCAACAATCTCTCTAATTCTCTCTTTCTCTCTTTTAAACTCTTCTATCTCTTCCATTAACTCTTTTTCATTATTCATACTATCTTTTCCTCCTTTATGCTATACTCCCCAATCTCTAGGATATCTAAACTCTTTATCCATTGTTCTCTTTGAAAGCTTCAGCATTATAGGCAACTTTCTTTTATATTGAGAAAATTTTATTTTTTTCAATATTTTATCTAGTATCTCTTTATCAAAACCTAAATCTAGTAACTCTTCCAAATTTTTTCTTTCATCTACCATTTCGTAGAGTATCTTATCAGCCATTAAATATGAAAAACCAAGTTCGCTCTCATCAGTTTGACCTTCCCATAAATCCGCACTAGGTTTTTTATCTATTAGCTCTACAGGAACTCCCATATACCTAGAAATTTCCCATATTTGCGTCTTATATAAATCCCCTATAGGATTCAGTGCAGAAGCTGAATCTCCAAACTGTGTGCTATATCCTAATAATATCTCAGTTTTGTTAGATGTTCCAAGAACTAGAGCTTGCTCTTTAGCTGAATAATCAAATAAAATAGACATTCTCTCTCTTGCCATTTTATTCCCTTTTCTAAGATTAGAAATCCCCTCTTCTAAATTAAAATATGACTCAACCATAGGTGTTATCTCTATGAGTTTAGATCTTATACCTAATTTTTCTACAACTAATTTAGCATGTTCTATGCTCTCTTTACTAGAAGTTTTATAAGGCATCATAATTCCTAATACATTTTCCGGTCCTAAAGCTTTAGCTGCTATAAATGCAACTATTGCAGAATCTATCCCACCTGAAAGACCAAGGACAACTTTTTTAAAACCTGACTTAGTTACTTCCTCTTTAACAAAATCTACTAAAATTTTTTCAGTTTGAGCTAAATCTAAATATAGTTTTTCAGACATTTTTTTACCCCTCTTTTGTTACTTCTGCTCTTTTTTCTCTATCTACTCCAAATTTTCCTAATTTACAAGCTCTATAATCTCTTAAAACAGTGTATGCTGCCTGAAGAGTATTTAAGCTCTCCCCTTTCATAATCATTTTCATTCTCAGAGCTATTTTTTCTATTATCTCTAAATTGTTTTCACTGTAATCTTCATCCAACAATTTATATTTATTTTGTAACACACTCCACTTACCATAATTTTTCATTTTAGAAATTAAAAGTGCAGCTACTTCCTCAACTGGAAGGATTTCGTCTTTTATAGATCCTACTATAGCAAGATTATACCCAACTTGATCATCTTCAAATTTTGGCCACAGTATACCCGGCGTATCTAATAACTCTAATCCATCTTTTATTCTTACCCATTGCTTACCTTTAGTAAACCCTGGTTTATTACCTACTCCAGCACTGTTTTTTCCTACAATCCTATTTATCAGCCTTGATTTTCCAACATTTGGTATCCCTGCCACAACTAATCTTGCTGTAACTGATTTTAAACCTTTAGCAAGCATCTTTTTCTTCTTTTCAGAAAAAACTTTATCAATTGTAGCAAAAAGTTGTTTTATATTCAGCCCAGTCTCAGCACTAATCTCTAAAACTTCATCAGCCATATTATTCTCTTTAAAATAGTTTTTCCAAAAATTAAGTTCCTCTTTTTCAACTAAATCAGACTTATTAATTAAAATAATCCTTTTCTTATCTTTAGCAAATTTTACTATATCAGGATTTTTACTAGATAACGGGATCCTTGCATCTACAATCTCTAAAACTATATCTACAAGTTTCATATTATCTTGTATCATATCCTTAGTTTTTTTCATATGACCTGGGTACCAGTTTATTTTTGTCATGGACATAATTTTTTACTCCTCTTCATCTTCTTCACAATCATCATAGTAATCGTCTTCATCGTCATCTTCATCATATTCAGAGTTGTTATCCCCTACTTTGGAAAATTGGCTGTACTTATTTTTTCTGCCCTTTTCCTCTTCTAAAAGTTCATCTTTACCTTTTATAAGTAAAACGATCTCCCCTTTTATAGGTTTTTCAATCAATCTTTGGATGACTTCCGTTGTTGTCCCTCTGATAATCTCTTCATAAATTTTTGTTATCTCCCTCACAATAACCACATATTTAACTCCCATATACTGCTCAATATCTTCTAGAGTTTTTACTATCCTATGAGGGGACTCAAAAAATATTATTGTTCTTTCATCATCTTTTAACTGCTTAAGTAAAGTTTGTCTTCCTTTTTTCTTAGGTAAAAAACCTTCAAAAGCCAATCTTCTGCATGAGATACCAGCTACAGAAGCTGCTGTTGTCATAGCACTAGCCCCTGGTATTGGTATCACTGATATCTCTGCTTTTAATACTGCATCTACAAGTTCATATCCAGGATCTGAGATACATGGAGTCCCTGCATCTGTAGTTAATGCTACTGATTTTCCATCTTTTAATAAGTTCAGGACATTTTCTATTTGATGATGCTTACTATGTTCATCATATCTATATACAGTTGTATTTATTCCTAAATGAGATAGTAGTTTTTTTGTTACTCTTGTATCCTCTGCAAAAACATAATCTACCTCTTTTAAAACTCTTATTGCTCTAAGAGTTATATCTTCCAAATTCCCGATGGGTGTTGCTACAACATATAACATAGTTAGTCTCCTATCCTCTTTTCTTATTTTTTAAAAACACTAATTAGCTGGTTTTTTAACCTCTTCAGTTGGTTTTTTAGGGTTTACTTTTGCAACATAATTTAAATTAAGTTGTTTAGATAAAACTTCAATAGCTTTTTCTAATTGATAGTCAATTTTATCCTCATACTCTTTAGCTTCTTTTTCCCCTTTAATCTCTTTTATAATCTCTTTTTTATTTTCTTTTTGTGCTTCTTCATCAATATTTGTAATCATGCCATCAAAAAGCATATATTTCTCATCTTCTTCAACTTTTATATCTGGTTCAATTCCGATACCATGGATAGAGACACCACTTGGAGTATAATATTTAGCTATAGTCAGTTTTATTCCATCTCCGTCTGGTAGAGGGATTAAAGTTTGAACACTTCCTTTTCCAAAAGTTTTAGCACCTATTAAAGTCCCTCTTTTATAATCTTTTACTGCACCTGAAACTATCTCTGAAGCAGAGGCTGATCCCTCATTAATAAGGATTACAAGAGGTATATCCCCTATGTACTGCCCCTTTCTTTCTCCTATCTCTTCATCACCATTTTTTGTCTTTGTACTAACTATTTTATCCTCTTTTACAAATAAAGAACCTATTTTTATAGCTTCTTCTAATGACCCTCCTGGATTACTTCTTAAGTCAAAAACTAATGCTTTCATCCCTTGTTTAGACAGTTTTTTCAGAGCTTTTTCAACATCCTTTGTTACATCTTGTCCAAACTGAGTAAGTCTTAAATATCCTATGTTGTTAACTAACATTTTACTTTTTACATAATTTAGTTGAATCATCTCTCTTTTTAATTCTATATCTTTTGTTTCTTTTATCTTTTCTCTATAAACTGTTAATTTTACTGATGTTCCAGGTTCCCCTTTAAGCTTTTTAGCACTCTCTTCTGATGTTAATCCAAGAGTTGATTCACCATTTATTGCTAAAATTTTATCTTTAGGTTTTATCCCTGCTCTATAGGCTGGTGTATCCTCTATAGGAGATACTACAACTAAAACTTCCCCTACTTTCTTTTGAATGATCATCCCTACACCAGGATACTTCCCTTTCATATCTTCATTAAATTCATCCATCTCTTTTTTAGTGAAATAATTTGAATGAGGATCCCCTAAAGATTCTGTCATCCCTTTTAAAGCACCATGAAGAAGTGTTTTTTTATCTACAGGAGTCTCTCCTACATAGTTTTCTCCTATAATATCAATTATATCTGAAATCTCTTTCAGTTCTCTTATATTATATAAAAAACCTGTGTTCCCTTCTCCCTCCTCTTTTTCATTGGAAAAAGAAAAACTAAATACACAAAATATTGCAACTAATAGCACAAATTTATTTTTTAATTTCAACACTAGATCTCTCCTCCTAAAGTTTCACCTTCATTAATAATTTTTATTAACTCTTCATCTGAATACTCTCTTTTAATATTTTTATTTACAGTTATTAAAGATAGATACTCTACATTCCCTTTACCACCTTTTATAGGTGAAAAATCTATATTATTTATGCTTAAATTTTCATTTTCAACACAATTTATTATCTTTTTTATTACAATTAAATGCTGCTCTTTATCTTTAATAATTCCACCTTTAGCTATTTCAGTTTTTTCTACCTCAAATTGTGGTTTTATTAAAGCCATCAATACAGTATCTTCATTAAAAAATTTTATTAAATCAGGTATAATTTTAGTTATAGAGATAAAAGACACATCCATAACTATTATGTCTATTTTACTCATATCTACATCTTCTTTTTTCAAGTCTTTTATATGCATATTTTCTATGGATTTAACTTTTATATTATTCCTTAATTTATAATCTAATTGATTTGTTCCTACATCTACAGCATATACATAATTAGCACCATTTTGAAGTGCACAATCTGTGAACCCTCCAGTAGAAGAACCTACATCTAATACAGTTTTATTATTAAAATCCATATTAAAACTTTTAATAGCTTTTTCTAATTTATATCCACCACGACTTACATAAGGGCATGTATGACCTTTTACTCTTATATTTAAATCATCATTAACTTTTATTATAGTTCCACATTTATCTATTTTTTTTTCATTTATTATTACATTTCCAGCCATAATTGCCCTTTTAGCTTTTTCAACTGTATCAAAAAAACCCTCTTCTACTAGAAGAATGTCTAATCTCTCTTTCATCCCCTCTCCTTGTATGGAAAATAAAATTAAATTTCATCGCTAAAAATTTTAGAATCATCTAAGTAACCCATAAGTTCAGACTCTAAAATTAACTTTTTAATCCCCTCTTTTGTCACTAACTTTATCAATGAATCTGTTTCTATTATCCTCTTTTCAAAAACTGCATCCCCTAAAGGTATTTTTTTATTTTTTTTATAATAAGCTAATAGCTGTTTTGTATTTTTTATGTTTAACTCCAGTTTTGTCCTTTTCAATCTATCCTTTAAAATTCCAGAAGTACACTCAAGTTTTTCACATATCTCTTCTGGGCTGAACCCCTCTGACATAAGTTTTAAAATTTTATCTGAACCTACTGGATTTATTCTATGATATTTTGCAGAGTATTCATCGGCTTTATGCACTATATGTGCTTCTCTGCTCCCTGGCTGAATTTTTCCCCATCTACCATGATGTGAAACTACAATATGTAAAATACTTTTCATATTATTAAGTTTTATTTTGCATTCTAACTCTTTTTCTATATCTTCTATGATTTTTTGACACTCTTTTGATATATAATCTGGATTTTTTATCATCATTTGAGAGTGGGATACATCTTCTCCATCTTTTCTTATGCTCCCTTTACTTAAATCATGAATAATTACGCCCACAATTAAATCAAAAAAATCTATTCTTTTACTTGCTATTTCAAAACTTCTAAAGTCTTTTAAAAGTTGATTTTCACAACACTTTAAAACATCATATGTATGAATAGACACTTTTACCCCTGAATCATCATAATTTTCTAAATCTTTTACTTTAGGGTGCTCTAAAAGTCTATCAATAAATTTCACAGCAAGTTCGTTGTTGTTACTCATTTATACTTCCTTCTATCTTTTCTAGTAAACTCTCCCCTCTTAATCCTAACTCTTTCATTAAAAGATCTCTGCTTCCATGGGGAACTTTATAATTATCTATGGCAATTATATTAATTTTTTTATTAATGCCACACTCATTTAAATAATTTACTATTGAGTGCCCAAAAGCATTAATTTTATAATTTTCTTCTAAAATAATTATATTTTTGTAATTGTTAAAATTATCTTTTATATATAGTGTATCTAACGGCTTTATACAAGCTGCACTAACAATAGTTGCCTTTATACCTTTTTTTTCTAGTAACTCTTCTATTTTTATTATCTCTTCAAGCATAGTTCCAGTAGCTATTATTAGAGTCTCTTTTCCCTGTTTTATCTCCTGCCATTTCCCTATTTTAAATCTATTTGGTAAATAATGATTGAAAGCTGTTTCTCTTGGATATCTAATTACCACTGATTTATCATTTATATTTACTGTTTCTTCTAATGCCTCTCTTAGCTCTTGTGCAGTTGTAGGAGAGATTATTATAAAGTTAGGTATTGTTATAAAAAATGATACATCATAAATTCCATTATGGGTTTTCCCATCTTCACCTACAATACCTGCTCTATCAATTATAAACTTAACTGATAGGTTTTGAAGGGCTATATCATGTATTAATTGACTAACACCCCTTTGAATAAAAGTTGAATATACTGCAAAATAAGGGTTTTTTCCACCTTTGGCTAACCCTGCTGCATATGTTACTGCATGTCCTTCACATATCCCAACATCTTTAGATCTTTCAGGAAAATTTTTAAAAAACTCTCCTAATCCTACACCTTTTACCATTGCAGCTGAAATCACATGAATATTTTTATTTTCATCTCCAAGTTCAACAATTTTTTTTCCAAATACACTTGAATAACTCTCTCCACCTATAGCAGTAACTCCTGTTTCTAAATCGAAAGGGGATATTCCATGGAACTTTTCACAATCTTTTTCTGCAAAAGCATAACCTCTGCCCTTTTGGGTTTTTACATGGATAAATATTGGACCATCCTCATCTTTTACTTTTTTAAAACAATCTTCTAATTCTAAAAAATTATGTCCATCTATTGTTCCATAAAAATTGAATCCAAATATTTCAGAGATACTTAAAGGGGATAAAAATTGTTTTACAGAAGTTTCTGCTCTTTCTAATGTAGAAGTTATCTTTTGACCAAATTTACCATTATTAACAACTTTAATTAATCCTCTTATATCTTTTTTTAATACTTTATATATATTACTTGTCATAAATTTACTTAAAAAATTGGAAAATGTTCCTATATTTTTACCTATAGACATCTCATTATTATTTAAAATGACTATTATATTTTTTGCTTCCTCTCTGCTCATATTATTAAGAGCTTCCATAGAGTGTCCATTACAAATTGATGCATCCCCTATTATCACAATAACTTTTGAGTCTGTTGTTTTAGCTATTCCACATGCTGCTGAAAGTGCTGTCCCTGCATGTCCACTAATGAATTGGTCATGAATGCTTTCCTCAGGGTCTGAAAATGGAGCCAGTCCCCCTTTTTTTCTTATTGTATGAAAGTTTTCCTCTCTTCCAGTTAAAATTTTATGAACATAAGATTGATGCCCAACATCAAATATAATTTTATCTGTAGGGGAATCAAAAACTCTGTGAATAGCCATAGTTAGCTCCACAACCCCTAAATTAGGAGCCAAGTGCCCACCATTTTTACTCACAGTTCTTGTTAATAATTCTCTTATCTCTTTAGCTCTTTCAGTGAGCTCTTGAACATTCATCTCTCTTAATTTTTTCATAATAAACCCCTAATTTAGATTAAATAACTTCTAAATAGAAATGCAACTACAATCCCTAATAATGCACCTACTAAAACTTCAAAAGGAGTGTGACCTAATAGCTCTTTTAATTTCTCCTCTTGTATACCGCTTATTACTGCAGTACTGGAAATTTTTTCAATTAATCTATTTATTATTCCTGCATGTTGTCCAGCTGCCCTTCTTATCCCTGAAGCATCATACATCACAATACCTGCTAAAATCATAGAAATTGCAAAATCTGTACTGGCAAACCCTTTTACAATTCCTATTGATGTTGCTAAAGAAGTTACAGTTGAACTATGTGAACTAGGCATCCCTCCTGTTCCCCATAAAGTTGTCATTTTAAATGTTTTATTTACAAAAATATCAACTAGAACTTTGTATCCTTGAGCCAACCCCCACGATAAAAATACCACATCTAAAACTCTATTTCCAAATACAAATCCATGTTCCATAATGCCTCCACAGCTTTTTATTTAACTGATTTTAACTCTAGTGATATAGTTGGTTTCTCTTTATTTTCTTTAAAAAGTATAATTGTTCTTCCTATAATCCCTATAATTTCACCTTTTATAGCTTCTGCTATTTTTTCTGCTATTTCTGTTGTATCCTGTTCACAATTTTGAAGAACCTTTACTTTTATTAACTCTCTGTTTAGTATGGCATCCTCTACTCCTTGAACTATATTCTCAGAGAACCCCTCTTTACCTATTCTAACTATAGCTACTAGCTCATGAGCTTTTTTTCTTAAAAATGCTCTTTTTTTACTTGTCATCATTATATTTCTCCTTTTATCTCTATTTAAACTTCCATAATCATTGGAATTATTATTGGATTTCTTTTTATTTTACTATAGAAAAATTTAGCTGATAAATCTCTAATATTATTTCTTAAATTTATAATATCATCTTTTCCACTTTTTTCATATTTTTCTAACAATGGTTTTATACTTTCTATACCCTCTCTTAAAAATTCATCCATCTCTTTTCCATAGATAAACCCTTTTGTAATTATTTCTGGACCTGCTAATACTTTTTTACTCTCTTTGCTCAATGTAAAATTAATTATAACAATTCCATCTTGTGAAAGTTGCTGTCTATCTTTTATTACAGTATTTCCAATATCACCTACACCTAACCCATCAACAAGTGTAACTCCTGCACTAACTTTTCCGTTTATAACAACTTTAGATTTTGTTACTTCAACTTTTTGTCCATTCAGTGCAATAACTATATTCTCTTCCTTTATCCCTGTTTCCATAGCAGATGCTTTATGTGCTTTTAACATTCTATATTCACCATGAATAGGCATAAAGTTTTTAGGTCTAACTATATTTAGCATTAATTTTTGTTCCTCTGCACTTCCGTGTCCAGAAACATGTATTCCCGCAATTTTTTTAAACACTACGTCTGCATTTTCTTTAGCCAGATTATTTATATTATTCGATACTGCTTTTTCATTTCCTGGAATAGGTGTTGCTGATATTATTACAGTATCCCCTTTTTTCACTTTAATATGTTTATGCATCCCTTTAGCTATTCTTGACAATGCAGCTAGTGGTTCCCCTTGAGTTCCTGTACATAAAACTACCGCTTTATTAGCTGGCATCTTATCAATCTCATGTAAAGGGACTATTAAATCTTGTGGAACTTTTAAATGTCCTAACTCTGTAGCTATCTCAAAAACCCTTACCATACTTCTTCCATCAATAGCAATTTTTCTTCCATTGCTAACTGAAATATCAACTATCTGTTGCAATCTATGCACATGTGATGCAAACGCAGCAATAATTATTCTTCCTTTAGCTTTTAAAAATTCAGTTTTAAAAGATTCCCCTACAGTCTTCTCAGAAGGTGTAAACCCTTCAAGTTCTGAATTTGTAGAATCTGAAAGCAGCAGATCTACACCAAGTTCACCAAGTTGAGACAATCTTGCAAAATCAAAACCTCTTCCATCTACTGGAGTTAAATCTATTTTAAAATCCCCTGTATTTAGGATTGTCCCTGCAGGAGTTGTAACTGCTATTGCGTAAGCATCTGCTATAGAGTGAGTTACTCTTACAAATTCAATAGTAAAATGTTTTCCTACTTTTACTTTTGTTCTACCTTTTACCTCTTTCCCTTTAGGAAGGTCACTTCTATAGTTTAGTCCTTCAAATTTTGCCTTAACAAGCCCTAAAGTTAATTTTCCTCCATACATAGGTACTGATTTATCTATTTTTTGATATAAGTAAGGGATGGCTCCTATGTGATCTTCATGTCCATGAGTGATAAATAACCCTTTTATCTTATCTTTATTATTTTCCAAATAAGAAAAATCTGGGATAACTAAATCTATACCTGGTAAGTTTTCATCTGGAAATATAACTCCACAATCCATTATAATAATCTCGTCACGATACTGAACAACTGTACAATTTTTACCTACTTCATCTAACCCACCAATAGGTATTACATACATTTTTTCCTCTTTTTCAGGAGAGGTAGTTTTTTTAGTTTTAGTTTCTTCATCTTCCTTTTTAGCAGCTTTAACTTCTGTCTCATCTTTACCTGCAGGAGATGCAGCTTTTTTAGTCTTTTTAGGTTTTTTATCCTTTTTTTCAGGATTCTCTTTTGTTTTATTCTCTTCTATTTTACTCTCTACCTTATTATCGCTTTTAAGCTCTTCTAACTCTTTTTTTATATTTTTTATATTAAGAGAAATATCTTCTTTCAGTAAATCTTCATTCTTTTTTACCATTTTATCTCCTTTTTTCTAGTCTACAATAAATTTTCCACTATTTTTTAACTCTAAATATTTATCCACAAACTGTTTAGCTACTCCACCGGCAACTTTTCCTCCACCACCGGCTCCTTCTAATAAAACTACAAATACAACTTCCGGATCTTCTACAGGAAAATATCCAGCTACCCACGCATGAGTTTCTTTTGATTGTGCATTCTGAGCTGATCCACTTTTTGCCCCTATATTTATTCCAGGTGTTCTCATTATTTTAGTTGTACCGTTATCTTCTGCTACAGTTTTTCTAAGGGCTTCACCCATAAGAGCATAATACCATGAAGGAAGTTCAATTTTTATAGCTATCTCTTTTTCTACTTTCTCTTTTTCCTCACCAATCTCTTTTAGTAATTTAGGCTTATATGCATACCCTTTATTAGCTAAAACACTGTATACCTGAAGCATTTGTAAAGGGGTTACTGAAACATAACCCTGCCCTATAGACATATTAATACTATCCCCTTTATACCACGATTGTTTAAATTTCTTTCTTTTCCACTCAGGACTGGGATTAACTCCAATTTTTTCTCCAGGGAGATCTATTCCTGTTGGTTTTCCTAATCCAAACATATCTGCATACTCATTAATCCCTTTATATCCAAACATATCTGCAAATCTATAGTAATATGGATTAACTGATTCTATTATAGATTTTGTCATATTTACATAACCATGACCCCCAACTTTCCAAGCTTTCCATCTCCAACTTCCTACCTCATAATACCCTGGGTCAAAATACTCTTTAGATGGGTCAACACCTTTAGATAAAAATGAAAAAGCTGAAATTGGTTTATAAATAGACCCTGGTGGATATTCTCCAGCAATAGCTTTATTATTAAGTGGTTTTCTCTTATCACTTACAATAGCCTTCCACTCTTCAGGGGATATTTGAGAACTAAATGTTTCTAAAGAGTAAGTTGGGTAACTAACCATTGTTATTAAATTTCCAGTTTTTGGATTTACAGTTACTACAGTCCCTGTTAAATTAGCTTCTTTCAATATACTTTCCATATAACTTTGTAATTCATAATTAATAGATAAGTATAAGTCTTTCCCATTTACAGGTGGTTTTTTATCTATTTTCTTACTCATTCTATTGTATGCATTAACCTCTATTCTTTCAGCACCTGGAATCCCTCTCATTAAATAATCGTACTGTTTTTCCAATCCGTTTTTTCCAATTATATCTCTCTGAGTATAACCTTCATCTTTTAATTGGGCGAACTCCTTTTCCGATATTTTTTTTACATAACCTATTATATGTGAAGCTAAATTATTATATATATACTTTCTTTTAGAATAAACTTCTACCATAATAGGAAGGTCTTTATCTATTTTTTCTATTATTTTATGGGCTAATTTTTCATCTAAATTTTCTAACAATATATTCTCTCTAGTATATGTGGATAACTCCCCATATTTTATCCTTTTTTCTATAAACTCTTTATCAAAACCTGTTAATTTAGATATTTTATCAAGAGTTTCATCATCATACTTTCTTTCATTTAAATATATAAGCCTAAACCCTGTCCCATTAGTTACTAAAATTTTACCTGTTCTATCATATATTTTTCCTCTTTCTGGTTCTATTCTTTTTAATTTTATTCTATTTTCTTCTGACATCTCTACATATTTTGTGTATTGGAAAATTTGAAGATATAACATCCTGCTTGCTAAAATGAAAAACATAAAAATTATTATAATTTTAAAAATAAGCTCTCTGCTTTCACTATCATTACCTAATTTAATTAAATTACTTTTTCTTCTTATTTTTTTTATTCTTTTCATAGTTTCATTTTTTTCCTTTTTAATATCTCTATGTAGATGTAATTAACTAAAGACAGTCCTATACAATTATATAAATAACTAGAAACAGATAAATGGTTCCAGTAAACTATAGTCAGTATTAAAAGTTGAATTATTACAAAATTCATAATATTTTCTTTTTTATAGTGTAAATGACTTAATAGTAAATAATAGATTAAATAAATTGAGAAAATAGTCATAAAAATAATATAAAAATCATTGTTTTGAAGGGAATATAAAAACACAATAAAAATTATATTAAATATTATATTTTTTCTACCATCATTGCACAAATACAGCAAATATGGCAATATAAATATACCACTAATTATTTTCATCTCCAAAGTTATTTCTACAAACACTAATATAAGTGATATTATATTTACTATATTTAGCATGTTTCCTCTCTTAGTTATTTTACATTTATTTTTATAATATTCCCTAATTCACTATTCTCAACTAATTTTTTTATATCTAATTTTTTTCCTATTTTATATGCTGTATAATAATTATCTTCCGCATATTCTATAGTTTCATCATTATTTTTTCCAGATGTATCTTTGATCTCTATTTTAGAATAGTCACCCTCTTTTAAAATAGAATTTACCTCTTCCCCTCTAGTTTTATCTCCAAAAATCTGAATAACTGTATCTACATCCTTTTCCTCACCTAATATCAATACTATATTAGCTACTGAAGGTACTGAAGGGATCTCTTTTATTTTAATATACTTTTCATCTATCTCATCCATAATTTGTTCAACTTTTTCTTTTGGAAGATTATTTATGATAATATAACTTCCCTCCATCTTCTTTTCATAAGTAGCTGCATTATAATTTAAATTAAATTTAGATTTTAATTTTTCACCAATTTTTCTTGAGTATCCAGCTTTTCCATTAGCGTTTAACACATCTATTACAACATCTTCAAAAAGCGTATCACTATTTTTTTTATACAAATCTTGGAATACCCCTGTAATACTTGAAGTCAATATATAACGTTTATCATTAATTGATGTTTCAGGTATATTAATTGCATTTCTAGCATGTATATCTACACTACCTAATTTAATAACTTTATACGTGTCAATTGTTTCAGGAAAAATTCTGTTCATCATTTCTAAAATTCTTGCATACTCTTTATTTTCAACAATATCCCCCACTGTCAAATCTTTTTCAATTTGAATTTCAAAAGGGACTTTTATTGCTAATTTATCCTCAAAAACTGCTATTAGGTTTTTTTTACCAATAATTAAATATTTGCTGTTTTTAGTTATCTCTCTGTTACTTTTATTTATATTTTTCACAAAAAATAGACTTAACCCTACTATAAGTGAAAATATTAAAATTACCACTAATACTACTTTAGTTCCTCTCTTCACCTATAAGTACACCATCCTTAAAATCTATTATTTTCAGACTGTATATCTGTCCTATTTTCATTATATTAGATAAAACTTTCACCTTTAAATAGTTTGTAGTGTGACCTACTGAATCCCCTTTCAGATTTTCCTCTATTAAAGTTTCTAAAGTTTCACCTATATATTTTTTAGCAATATCATTAAACATCTCTACTCTTAAATTTTCTAAATCATCAGCTCTGAATTTTTTAGTTTTTATATCTACTTTGTTAGAAAAAGTCGATGCTAAAGTCCCTTCTCTATCAGAGTATTGAAATATATGAAGATCTATAAAACCGATACTCTTTATAGTTTCATAAGTGTTTTTATGCATTTCATCTGTTTCACCAGGAAAGCCCACAATTACATCTGCTGTAAACTCTAAATTTTTAATCTCTTTTTTTATTTTTGTACATCTAGATTTTATAAGCTCTGAATCATATTTTCTTTTCATTGCTTTCAAAATAGTGTCATCTCCAGATTGTAAAGAGAGATGAATATGTGGCAACACTTTTGGATTTTTGAAAAGTTCTATAAACTCATCCCTTATCCTGTCAGGGTATATTGAACCAAATCTGATCCTCTCTACCCCATTTATTTCTACTATTTTTTTCACTAAATTTTCTAGGGTTAATTTTTCTTCTAAGTCCTCACCATAGGCTCCAATATTTATCCCTATTAATATTATCTCTTTGTACCCTTGTTCTACTATTTTTTCTATTTCATCTATTATATTTTCTATCTTTCTTGAACGACTCTTTCCTCTTGCAAAAGGGATTTTGCAATATGAGCAAAAACTATTACAACCATCTTGAATCTTAACATAAGCTCTAGACATCTCTCTTAGAGTTGCAATTTCATACTCTTCATATTCCTTTTGCACAAAGATACTTTCATTTATAACTCTACTGCTCTCTTTTTCATTTTCAATATCTTTAATTAAATTTACAATACCTTGTTTATCTTTGTTTCCAACTATATAATCTATTTCATCTATCTCTTCTAGATCTTTAGAGTTAGTTTCAGCATAACACCCAGTTAAAATAACTATTGAATTTTTATTATTTTTTTTAGCTCTTCTTAGCATATTTCTTGTTTTTTTATCAGCAATGCTTGTTACTGTGCAAGAATTTATTATATATATATCCGCTATCTCTTCAAAAGGCACCTCAGCATACCCTAATTTCGATAATTGATTTTTTATACTCTCTGTTTCATATTGATTTACTTTGCAGCCTAAAGTATGAAAGGCTACTTTTTTATTCAAACTCATTAACTAATACTCCTCCTACAACAATGGCCGCAGTTTCCGCTCTTAAAATTCTATTCCCCAGGGTTACTATCTTACACCCCTTACCTTTTAAAAATGCTATTTCGCCTGTTTCAAATCCACCTTCAGGTCCAATTATATATAAAACTTTTTTAGGTTTTTCTTGAAATTCTTTTAATAAATTTTTCAAATTATTTTCTTTATCTTCCTCATAAGGAACAATAACTAAATCATACTCTTCAAACTTTATATTTGATAAAGATATTGGTTCAAGTATATTTACAAATTTTACACCTTGGCACTGTTTTAAAGTCTCTTTTGAAATAAGATCCCATTTATCTTTTTTTTCATTAATTTTAACTATACACCTTTTGCTAAAATAAGGGATTATTCCATTTATACCTATTTCAGTAAGCTTTTGTATAGCTAAATTCATCTTATCATTTTTTAACATCCCTAGAGCAACGTCAATTTGAGTTTTTTTAGAAAAATTATCCTCTCTTTTTTCTAAAATTTCACACACTATCTCTTTTTTTTCAATCTCTATTATATTAAGGATATATTCAAACTCACCATCAACAGCTCTGATTTTTTCGTTAACTTTAACTCTAAATGAATTTTTTAAATGATTAACATCATTTTTATCTTTTATAATAACAAGTTTATCTGTAATCTCATTCTCATTTTCATAATCTATAATAACACTTATCAACTTAATCACCTATTCTATTATTTGGCTGTTTTTTACTAAATCCTCTAAAGTTGTATTTTCTAAAATCTTCGTCATGGCAGCATCTAACTGCCCCCAAATACAGCTTCCTTTACAATTTTGCTCTTCACAACATTTTTCATTTTGCCCATTATTTTCATTGCAATCAATAACTTTTTCATCTTCATCTAAAATTCTATATAGATCATGAAGCGTTATCTCTTTGGGTTCTTTTAACAATCTATAACCACCAGTCGGCCCTCTTTTTCCCTCTATTATCTTTTCATTTTTCAGTTTAAAAAGTATCTGCTCTAAATATTGAACAGATATATTTTCTGCTTCTGATATCTCTTTTATCCTTACTAATTTACCCTCTTTACTCTTTTCAACTATATATTTTAAAGCTTTTATCCCATATCTAACTTTAGTACTTACTTTCACTAATTCACCTCTTTTTTATTCTTGAAATGCTCTATAGCTTTCTCTGTAACAACCCTTCCTCTGTTCGTTCTTTTTATAAACCCTATTTTTACTAAATGTGGCTCATAAACCTCTTCTATCGTCCTTTTATCTTCTCCTAATAAAAGAGCTAGACTCTCTATTCCAACTGGACCACCGTTATAATTATTTACAATAGCCTCTATTATCTCCCTGTCTAATTCATCTAATCCTGATTTATCAATACCTAAAATATTTAGAGCTTCCAATGTAAGTTTCTCCTTTATTTTTCCATTCCCTTTAATATCGCAGTAATCTCTAACTCTTTTTAGAAGTCTGTTTGCGATTCTAGGTGTTCCTCTAGATCTTAAGGAAATTTCAACTGCTGCACTATCCTCTATCTCGCTGCCTAAAATTTTTGCCCCTCTTTTTATAATCCCAACAATCTCTTCTTCTGTATAATATTTCATTTTATGAGTAACTCCAAAACGATCACGAAGAGGTGAACTTAAAAGTCCTGCTTTAGTTGTAGCCCCTATCAATGTAAAATTAGGCAGTTCAATCCTTATAGACCTAGCTGAAGGTCCTTTACCTATTATAATATCTAACTCTCCATCCTCCATTGCAGGATAAAGTATCTCTTCCACAGATGTATTTAAACGATGTATCTCATCTATAAACAAAATATCATTTTCTTCTAAAGATGTAAGTATTGCTGCTAAATCTCCAGCTTTATCTATAACTGGACCTGAAGTTATCTTAATGTTTGAACCCATTTCAGTGGCTATCACTCCAGCTAATGTTGTTTTCCCTAATCCTGGGGGTCCATAAAGTAAAATATGATCAATAGCTACACATCTTTTTTTAGCTGCCTCTATATAAATACTCATTTTTTCTTTTAAACTCTCCTGCCCTACATACTCTTTCAATGTTTTGGGTCTTAAAGTCTTTTGAATATCTATTTCGTTCTCTAACTCCTCTGGCACCACAACTCTATTCTCCATTTTTACTCCTATATTACTTTTATAAATCAAATAAAAAAGCTTACTGCAGCTTGAATAGCTCCAATAATTCCTCCAAGGACAGCTCCTATAATCTCTATGTGCTTAAACTCCGTCTTAGCTAAAGAAAATGTAATCTCCTCTAACTTTTCTAAAGAGAAAGAATCAACATTTCTTACTATAATAGCTTCGAAATCTACTTCATCCTCTAAAACTCCAAGAAACTGTTCTATTATCATCTCTTTATTTCCTAAAACTATAGACTTAATAGACTCTGTTATTTTTGCCTCTACAGAGCTACTCATAAACATCGCTGCCATAGGAAACACTTTTATAATTTCCTCTTTCACTTTTCCTTTTAGAAGAGTATCCACTATCTTCTCTAAATGATCCCCTATCTTTTCTTTATCTAATGAAGCAGTTATATCATTCATAGATATAACGTCAGATTTTATTGCTTCTGCTATTCTTATCCCTATCTCATGCTTTCTTTTTGGAATTACACCTTGTATTTTGAAAAATAATAAATTTATCTCTTTATAAGGTCTGAATAACATTTTAATAGCTACATAATTTGTAACCCATCCTATTAAAACCCCTATTACTATTATTAATATTATTTTTAATTCCATAACTTTTTTTCTCCTTATTTTTTTACTAATCTAGTAAAGATTTTACCACGTTTTTTAGTTTTTTTCAATTAAAAATGGAGAAGTATCTTCTCTTCTCCATTTTACTTTTTCATTTGATATTATTTAGAAGTAGAAGTTGAATATTTTTCAATTAACTCTCTCTCTTCACTTTTTTCAGCATCTAACTCTAATTTTTTTACAGATAACTTTATTTTTTTCTTCTCTTTATCCATTTCAATTATTTCAGCCTTTACTTTATCTCCAACTTTAAATTTATCTTTTAAATTTTTTAAGTTTTCTTTTGAAGCTAACTGAAGTGGTATAAACCCATCTACACCTGTTTCAATAGTTACAAACATTCCAGAATCTATGATTGTTTTTATATTTCTTTCGATCATATCTCCAACTTTATAACTATCTAATGTTTTTTCCCAAGGTGATTTTCTTAAAGCTTTTAAACTACCTTTTAATTTTCTCTCTTGTGCATCAAGTTCAACTACTACATACTCAACTGTATCTCCAACTTTAGTAGAAACACTCTCTTCCCCTATCCAGTTTAAATCTGATTGGTGAATAAAAGTCGTTACTCCATCTTCACTCTCTACAAAGATTCCAAAGTTTTTAACATCTACAACTTTTCCACTTAATTTAGTTCCTACTTTAAATCTCTCTTCAGCATTCTCCCATGGATCTTTAGAAAGTTGTTTAATTCCTAATTTGATTTTTTTAGTTTTTGCGTCCATATCCATTAATTTAACTTTTACAACATCATTCTCTTTTACAAAATCACCAATATTTATTTTTTTAGTATTCCATGTAAAGTCAGAAACGTGGACTAACCCTTCAATTCCTGGTATGATCTCTACAAATATTCCGTAAGGTACAACTCTAGTTACTCTACCTTCAATTAAGTCTCCAACTGAATGCTTCTGTGCTAAAGTATCCCAAGGGTTTACACTTAATTCCTTTATTGATAATTTAAGTTGCTTTTTCTCTGTATCTATCCCTACTATTTTAGCTTCAACAACCTCTCTTATTTCATATAGATCAGAGATATTTTGAACTTTATTCCAAGAGATTTCAGAGATGTGAACAAAACCTCTTAAATTTCCACATTTTAAATTTATTCCAAAGTCTAATATATCTACTATTGTTGCCTTAACTATATCACCAACAGATACTTTTGTTAACTCTTCAGCAATCTCTTTCATTACGATATCTTTTCTAGAGAAGATAATTTTTCTTCCTTTTTTATCAACTTTTATGTCTTTTATTATAACATCAATATTAGTATTTGTTACATCCTCATCATTTTTCATAGATATTTCTGATAATGAATTTGGTAAGAACCCTTGCTGTTTCATAAACTCAAGTATATATCCACCGTTTATTTTTTTAACTATTTTACAGTTAATAACTTCTCCATTCTCGAAAGCTTTATCTATAAATTTATTTCCTGCTTCCATTTCAACTTTTTTTCTAGAACCGATTAAGAATTCCCCTTCATCAGATTCACCAATTAAAATTACTTCTACTTCATCACCTAATTTATAACCCTCTAACTCATCTATTCTTACTCTGATTGCTGTAGGTTGACCTATTGCATCTATATAGGCAAAATTTCTATCCTCTTGCGCTATTTTCCCAACAACCTTCACCTTTTGTCTATCATTATCAACCATTGGAAAATAATCATTTAACATTTCCTCAAATTCGTTATACTCCTTGTTAGCCATTTATTTTTAGCCCCCTTATTTTATTTTCTATTTTTATTATTACTTCTTCTGGTGTTGACGCTCCGGCACTGATACCTATTGTTTTTATATCCTTAAACCAATTAAGATCTACTTCATCTTCTGTATCAACTAATTTTGCCTTCTCGTTATATTTTTTAGCTATTTCATAAAGCTTTTTAGTATTAGAACTATTTTTTCCACCAACAATTAGCATGAAATCAACTTTTTGAGATAACTCTTCTACCGCTTCCTGTCTTTCTTGTGTGGCACTACATATCTTATTGTATATATTAACATCCAGCCCTCTATTTTCCAAGTATTTTTTTATCTCTTTTATTTTATCTTTGTTCAACGTAGTTTGAGTCAGTAGATAGTACTCTATATTTTTATCCAGTTTATCTATATTCTTTTCTAACTCTTCTATTCCCTCAAATACTTTTACATTCTCTCCAAAAGACAGTATACCTTTAACCTCAGGGTGCTCTTTATCGCCAATAAATATAATTTGTTTCTTATTTTTTTCCAATGATATTAATTTTTTTCTAATATCTTTTACAAATATGCATGTAGCATCTTTTAATTGAACTTTTTTTCTTTGCAAAAGTTCGTAAACCTCTTTTGTTGTACCATGAGCTCTTATTATAACAATATCATTTTCATTTAAAGAGTCTTCTCCATTTAGCAACTCTTCCTCTTCTAAGATTTGTAGCCCCATTTTTTTTAACTCATTAACCACATGCTCATTATGAACTAACATTCCCAAAATATAAACTTTTTTCCCTTTTTCTATTTCATGGGCTACCTCTACACAGCTGTTTATCGCTTCTTTAACTCCAAAACAGAAACCCATTTTTTTAGCTCTTATTATTTTCAAATTCAACTACTCCTCATTAAATTTTTTAACTTCAATTAAGTCTCTTAATGATTCAAGCATCTCATTTTCATCTGGTCCATCAATTTCCAATGTTAAAACTCTTCCCTGCTCTGCTGCAAGAAGCATAAGTCCCATTATACTCTTTCCATTAATCTCTTCTCCATCGCATTTCACAATTACTTCTGCTTCAAATTTAGCAGCAGTTTGAACAAAAAGAGATGCTGGACGTGCATGTAATCCTGCTTTATTTTTTATCTCTACATGTGCTACTTTCATAATGCTTCTTCCATCCTATTTATAAATTAATTTTTTTTATATAAAAAATTTATTTTAATCCTTTTTAATTATAACTCAATTTCAATTTTTTTTAAATACTCATTTAAAATATTTTTTACATCTTGAGATTTTTCAGCATTTAAAATCTCTTTTCTCAAATTCTCTAACTTATAAAACTCTACCTCTCTAATAAAAGCCTTTATACTCTTTATAGAGTTATTTACCATACTAAACTCTTTTATCCCCATACTTAAAAAAGCTAGACATGCAAGTTTATCTCCAGCAACTTCTCCACATACACAAAGAGGTTTGTTATATTTTTTAGAAACCTTAGCCACACTATCTATGAGCATCAATACAGAGGGTTCATAAAAATCATACAAATCTACTAAACTTTCAGATAATCTATCTGTTGCTAAAACATATTGTGTCAGATCATTAGTCCCTATACTAAAAAAATCCACATATTTTGACATTTGCTCTGCTAGTAAAGCTGCAGAAGGTACCTCTACCATTATCCCTTGCTTTATATTTTTGTTATATTTTATACCCTCTTTATCTAATTCAGATTTGCACTCTTCTACAATTTTTTTAATTTCAATTATCTCTTTACAATTTGTGACCATTGGATACATTACTCTTATATTCTCATTTTTGTCAGAAACTTCTAATATTGCTCTGATTTGAGTTTTAAAAATCTCTTTATTTCTTAAACTATACCTTACCCCTCTTACCCCTAAAAAAGGGTTTTCCTCCTGAGGCATTTGAAAATATGGCAAAGTTTTATCTGCACCAGTATCTAAAGTCCTTATAACTATATCTTTATTTCCAATAACTTTATTAAGTGCCTCATACTCTATTAACTGCTCACTCTCTTTTGGAAAATCTAAAGATTCCATATACATCAGTTCACTTCTATATAACCCTACTCCGTCGATATAATTCGCATTTTTTTCTAATATCTCTTTACTGCTTCCAATATTTATTTTCAGCTCTATTTTTACGCCATCTTTTGTTATAGACTCTAATTTTTCAATCTCTTTCAATTTTTTTTCTTTCTCTTCTTTTATTTTACATAAATTTTGATACTCTTTGATTTGATTATCTGTTGGTTTTAGTATCAGTTTTTCAAAACCGTTTCTTGAATCCAGTATAACTATATCATAGCTATATTCTAAATCATTAAACTCTTCTACTCCCATCAAAGTTGGAATATTCAAACTTTTTGCCAGTATAGCTACGTGTGATGTAACACCTCCATACTCTAAAACTAATCCGTTTATATGAACTCCTGCATCTACTGCTTTTAAAAGCTGAGAAGGCAGAATCTCTTTTGCAAATATAATCTTATTATCTAATCTGTCTTTTTGTAACTCTTTATTAAATAAATTTAAAATTATCCTTTCTGAGATATCCTTAATATCTAAAGCTCTTTGGGCATATATAGGATTTTTCATTTTATTAAATAGATTTATATATTTTTCTGAAACTATTTTAACAGCATATTCTGCATTTATTTTTTCGTTTTCCATTTGTTTCTCTATATCTTTTTTATACATTGGATCATTAAGCATTACTAAATGTGCAGTTAATATCTCTAATTCATCTTTTGTAAATTTCGATTTCAAATTTTTTTTTAGCTCCATTATTTCCACTACAGATTTTTTTACAGCTATTTTAAATCTTTCTATCTCTTTTGCTATATTAGAAGAGAGTATCTCTATTTTTTCTACTATGATGTCATCTTTTTTATATATAACCCCTTGGCTAATTGCAACACCCTCGCATGCACTTTTCCCTTTTTTTTCAAAGTTCATGTCTCAATCCCCCTTAATTTACAACACTTTAAATATTATAACATATTTTTCTTATGGAAAAACAGCAATTATAGAACTTTTTTCCTTCAAAATATATTTTCCTTTCTTTATCTCTTTTCCCTCTTCAAAAAAGGAATCTCCATGAAATGAAGTGTCCATAATTAATTTCCAATTTCCTCCCTCTAATTTTGGAAGTGAAAACTCTAATGGCGCATTATAAGAGTTAAATGCTATATAAATTTTATTATTTTTACTTTGGAACATTACTGCCAAAGTATGAGAGTGATAGCTGTAATCAGGTTTATCTGGTTCTACTCCATGAAAACTAATATTTTTTTCTAAATCAGAATATTTTAAATTTTGTAATATTTTATTCTCTTGTCTAAATTTTATGATATTTTTAAAAAATTCATATATCTCTCTATTATTCTCTATTTTATCCCAATTTACACGATTAAGTTCACTGTTATGACAATAAGCATTATTGTTCCCTTTTTGAGTTTTACACATCTCATCCCCCATACTTATCATGGGAATACCTTGTGAAATCATTAAAAGTGTCATCATGTTTTTTATCTGCTTTTTTCTTAAATCGTTTATCTCTTTTAAATCTGTTTCCCCTTCTGCTCCATGATTCCATGAATGATTATTGTTTTCTCCATCAGCATTATGCTCTCCATTTTCTGAATTGTGTTTTCTATTGTAAGAGACTAAATCCCACATTGTAAATCCATCATGTGCAGTTATAAAGTTCAGACTATTCTCTATATCTTTTTCTTTATGTTTAAAAATATCTGGACTCCCTTGTATCCTCTGTGCCAGCTCATGTACTACTCCATAATCTCCCTTTATAAAACATCTCACACAATCTCTAAATTTCCCATTCCATACACTGAAATTTTTGGGAAACTCATTAAGATAATACCCCCCACCTGCATCCCATGCTTCTGCATAAAATTTTACTTCAGACAGTATCATATCGTTATGGATATCATCTAATAATGAGTTTTCCTCTCCTATCCACTTCCCTTTTCTACCTCTTCCTAGTATTGCTCCTAAATCAAATCTAAAACCGTCCACTCCCACTTTACAATACCAATATCTTAAAGACTCAATAATCATGCTTTTTACAGGTGCATGATTGCAATTCAGAGTATTTCCTGTTCCAGAGTAATTTGTGTAATAATTTTTATTATTCTCTAAAATATAAAATATGGAATTATCCATCCCTTTAAAATTGTATATAGGGCCATCTCCATTTCCTTCAGCAGTATGGTTATAAACTACATCTAAGACAATCTCCATCCCTAATTCATGAACTCTATCCACTAAAGTCACAAACTCTTTCAATGTCTCTTCATAATAGTTTATTGTATCATCTTGTATGGAACTATATTTATTAGTTAAAGCAAAAAAACCTATTGGATTATATCCCCAAACATTAGTCAACCTTTCCCCTGTTTCGCAATTTTTCCCAACTGCAAAATCATCGAACTCAAAAACTGGGAGCAACTCTATTGTAGTTACCCCTAAATTTTTTAGATATTCTAATTTTTCCATAAGACCGGATATTGTTCCTAACTTTGAGACTTTTGAGCTTTCAGACCTAGTGAACAACGATACATGTAGTTCATATATAATAGTTTCTCTCTTATCAATACTAGGCCTTTTTATCTCTCTATTAAAAATTTTGTTATCTATAACAACAGCTTTTTTTATTTTTGATACTTTATCTTTTGTGTACATTTTTGCATAAGGATCTAAAAGGTGAATCTCTGAATCAAATTTATTCCCCTCTTCTAATGATTTTGGCCCATCTATCTGCCATGTATAGTATACTTTTACATTTTTTGTCCCTATGAATATATGCCATACATCTCCAGTTCTATTTTTTTCTTTACTTAATCTATGAGAACAGATTGGTATCTCTGAACTATCCTTTTCAAAAATATTCAATGTAACTTCAGTAGCATTTTTTGAGTATATCCCAAAATTTATCCCATCACATAAAATAGTTGCGCCTAATATTGGTTCCCCATTTTCCAGTTTCATTATTCCCCCTCCTTAAGCACTCCATTTAATTATATAATTATAACATATTTTCATCTTATTTCTTTTTTTTATATAATGCATTTTTTTCTTTATTTTTTTGCATTTTTAAATTTTTTTTGCTTGAAAAAAACTTGTAAACGTTGTAAAATACTATGATGGATATAAAATACTATATTTTTGAAAATATTGAGTTTTATTTTTAAAATTTAAACAAAAAAGGGAGTTTGATCATGTTTATAGATGAGGTTGTTATAACTATAAAAGCAGGTGATGGTGGTGACGGTGCTGCCACTTTTAGAAGAGAAAAATGTATACAGTTTGGTGGACCTGACGGTGGTGACGGTGGAAAAGGTGGAGATATAGTTTTTGTAGCTGACCCAAACATCAATACACTGATAGATTTTAAATATAAAAAAATATTTAAAGCTGAAAATGGAGTTAATGGTGCTAAAAAGCAGATGCACGGCAGAACTGGAGAAGATTTAATCATTAAAGTTCCAGTTGGAACTCAAGTAAGAGATGCAGAATCAGGAAGACTTCTTCTTGATTTAGCAGAGACTCATGAGACAAAAGTTTTACTAAAGGGTGGAAAAGGTGGAGCTGGAAATGTTCACTTTAAAAACTCTGTTAGAAAAGCACCTAAAATTGCTGGTAAAGGTAGAGCTGGTGATGAGATAAAAATTAAACTGGAACTAAAGCTTATTGCTGATGTTGCCCTTGTTGGGTACCCTTCAGTTGGTAAATCAAGTTTCATCAATAAAGTTTCAGCGGCTAACTCTAAAGTTGGTAGCTATCATTTCACTACTCTTGAACCTAAATTAGGTGTTGTTAGACTTGAAGAGGGAAAATCTTTCGTTATCGCCGATATTCCTGGGCTTATTGAGGGTGCTCATGAAGGTGTTGGTTTAGGAGACAAGTTCTTACGTCACATTGAAAGATGTAAGATGATTTTTCATATTGTGGATGTTGCTGGTATAGAAGGAAGAGATCCAATTACTGATTATGAAAAAATAAATAATGAATTAAGAAAGTTCTCAGAAAAACTTGCAGAGAAGCAACAGATAATTCTAGCTAATAAAATGGATTTATTATGGGATATGTCCAAATATGAAGAGTTCAAAGCTCATGTTGAGAAAGATGGCAACTTAGTTTACCCTGTCTCTGTAATTTTAAATGAAGGGATAAAAGAGGTTCTTTATAAATCATATGAGATGATTCAAGAGATAAAAAGAGAGCCTTTAGAAGAGGTAGCTGACATCAGACAAGTACTTCGTGAACTTAAAGGTCAAGATGAAGATTATGTTATTAAAGAGGTTGAAGAGGGAGTATTTGAAATTACAGGTAGAATCGTTGACAACGTTCTAGCAAAATATGTAATTACTCTTGAAGATGAATCAATTATCAATTTCTTACATATGATGAAATCTTTAGGTCTTGAAGAAGCTATGAGCAATGCAGGGATCCAGGATGGGGATACTGTAAGAATTGCCAATGTTGAATTTGAATTTGTGGAGTAGTGATCAGTTAATTATGAAAAATAAATTTAATGCTATTGTTATTGCCGGCCCTACAGGGGTCGGCAAAACCTCTTTATCTATAAAATTAGCTAAAGCCCTTAAAGGTGAGATTATTTCTGCTGATTCTGCACAAGTTTTTAAAGAGCTTAATATTGGAACTGCTAAAATAACTCCTGAAGAGATGCTTGGTGTACCTCATCATTTAATCGATATTTTGCCCCCTGTAAAAAAATATTCTGTTGGAGATTTTCAAAAGGATTCTGAAAAAGTGTTAAAAGAACTTGAAGATAAAGGGATATTCCCCATTATCGTAGGGGGCACAGGTCTCTATTTAGATTCTATCACTGAAGGGCTTTCTAAATTGCCCCCAGCTGATATAGAGCTTAGAGTACAATTATCAAAAAAATCTACTGAAGAGCTATACTCTCAATTATCTGATTTAGATGGAGAAGCTGCTAAGAATATTCATCCAAATAATCGTGTTAAAATTGAGAGAGCTTTAGAAGTTTGCATACTTTCTAAAGATAAATTCTCCTCTCTTTCAAAACAAAATATAAAAAATAATAACTTTTCCTTTTTAAAAGTAGCACTAGAAAGGGATAGAGATTATCTTTACTCTAGAATTAATGAAAGAGTGGATATTATGATAGCATCAGGACTAATTGAAGAGGTGACTTCTCTTTATAAAAAATATGGGGAATCTTTAAAAAAACTGAATATAATTGGGTATTCTGAAATAATCTCTCATTTAGATGGGGCAATTACTTTAGATGAAGCTATCAATAAAATAAAGCAAAATTCTAGGAATTATGCTAAAAGACAGTTTACTTGGTTTAAGAATTCTAAGGGGTATGTTTGGTATGATTTAGACAAAATTTCCGAATCTGAAATTATTGATGATATTTTAAACAAATTATAAGAAATAACTTTTAAACTACCCTTGATAAAATAGTTCCTGTGTGGTATTATTTAAACAAGTAAAATTATAGGAGTGATGTTATGCTAAAAAATATTTTTATTCTATTTTTTACTATTTTATTCACTGCTTGTTCTAATATTTCTAAACATACTTTAGAAGATAATGATAAAGTTCTACTATCAAAACAATTACAAGAGTTCAAAACCCATTTAAAAAATGGGAATATTGAAAATGTGAGACCTTTTTTCAGTGAAAATTTGAAAAATGACTATGTTTTGAATGAACTTGAAACTATTAACTTCCAAAATATTGATATTTTTTACTCTTCACCTTCTTTTGAAAATGATACTGCTACTAACACTGTAGCTTTAGTTTCAAATGGTGAAGCTATCTATTTTGAAATTACGTATAAATTTTTAAACAGCAAGTGGATAATAATTTATATAAGACAAAAAGGGGATAAATAATGTTAAAAAAGAACGAAGTAAAAATCAATATCCCTTCATCCTTAGAAAATCTTGCACTTATTAGAGCTCTTGTCAAAACATATTTAGAGCTTCATCACATTGATACGAAAGAAGTTTTTCAATTGCTATCTGTTGTTGATGAGTTAGCTACAAATGTTGTTGAGCATGGTTATAAATATCAACCTGGAGATATTATTATTGAAATTAGTAAATCTAATGACAGTATTAGACTTCTTGTTGAGGATAACGGCTTAGGCTTTGATGATACAAAGATTAGCAAACAAGATGGGGGTATGGGGCTATTTTTAGCCCGTGCTATAGCTGATGATTTTAAAATTGAAAAAAAAATCAACGGTACAATCTTTAAAGTAGAAAAAAAAATAAGGGAGGGTAACAATTAAATGATGGTAGATTTTGAAATTGTTGAAAAAAATCTAGACGATATTAAAGTTATTAAAATTATAGGGGAATTAGACGCTTTAGTTGCTCCAAAACTTAAAGAGAGAATTTCTAAATTAGTAGAAACTGATACAGTAAAATTTATAATTGATTTTGAAGATTTAGTTCATATCAACAGTTTAGCTATGGGAATTTTAAGAGGTAAATTAAAAATAGTTAAAAATGCTGGTGGAGATATCAAACTTATTAAACTTAATGACCATATTAAAACAATTTTTGAAATGGTTGGTTTAGATGAACTGTTTGAAATTTATGAAACTGAAGAGGAAGCTGTTAGCAAATTTAAATAAAAAAAAATTATTAAAAGGAAGAAAATATGACAATTCTAGTATTAAGTACAGCTGCGATTATTGGAGCTGCCATAATTTTCTCTATGATTTATAAAAAATCTGTTATTGATAAAAAAATATCTGATTTAAACAATCTAGAAGATGAAGTTATGAAAGCGCAAATAAAAGCAAAAGAGATTTTAGATTTAACACAAAAAGAAGCTGCTGCAACAAAAAAAGAGTTGGAGCTTAAAGCTAAAGAAGCTATCTATCTAATGAAAGAGGAAGCTGAGAAAGATATTAAAAATTCAAAGAATGAACTACTGCAAAAAGAGAGTAGACTTACAAAAAAAGAGGAAGCTTTAGATGGGAAAATTGAAAAGCTTGAGATGAAATCTATGGAACTTGAAAAAATTTCTGTTAATTTAGAAGATAAAAAACAAGAGATAGAGCAAATTAAACAAAAACAAGAGGTAGAGCTTCAAAAAATTGCTGGCTTATCAAAATCTGAAGCTACTGAAATTTTTATGGCAAAACTTAAAAATGACCTTAATCATGATACTGCTATTGCTATAAAAGAGTTTGAACACAAACTTGAAGATGAGAAAGATAGAATCTCTAAAAGAATCCTTTCTAACTGCATAAGTAAAGCTTCTGCTGAATATGTGGTAGATGCAACTGTTTCTGTTGTAACTTTACCTAATGATGAGATGAAAGGAAGAATTATAGGTAGAGAGGGTAGAAATATCAGAGCCATTGAAGCATTAACAGGTGTAGATATTATTATTGATGATACTCCTGAAGCTGTAGTTTTATCTAGTTTTGATGTTGTTAGAAGAGAGACTGCAAGACTTGCTATAGAAAAACTGATTACTGATGGAAGAATTCATCCAGGTAAAATTGAAGAGATTGTTCTTAAAGCTCAAAAAGAGGTTGAAAAAGATATTATTGATTCTGGAGAAGCTGCTCTTATAGAGTTAGGAATCCCTAATATGCACCCTGAAATAGTTAAGACTATTGGAAAATTAAAATTCAGAACAAGTTATGGTCAAAATATACTGATCCACTCAATTGAAGTTGCTAAACTTGCTGCTAATATTGCTGCTGAGATTGGTGCTGACACTACAATAGCTAAAAGAGCTGGACTTTTACACGATATAGGAAAAGTATTAGATCACGATATTGAGTCTTCTCACGCCTTAATTGGTGCTGAATTCTTAAAGAAATTTGGAGAGAGACAAGTTGTTATTAATGCAGTTGCTGCTCACCATAACGAAGTGGAGTTTGAGTCAATTGAAGCTATATTAGTTCAAGCATCTGACGCTATTTCTGCATCTAGACCTGGTGCAAGAAGAGAAACACTTTCTACTTACATTAAAAGACTAGAATCTCTTGAAGAGATTGCAAAATCTTTTGAAGGTGTAGAATCATCATTCGCTATTCAAGCTGGTAGAGAAATCAGAATAGTAATCAATCCAGATGTTGTTTCTGATGATCAAGCTACTATTATGGCTAGAGAGATGGCTAAGAAAATAGAAGAAACTATGCAGTACCCTGGTCAAATTAAAGTTACAATATTAAGAGAGACTAGAGCTGTAGATTATGCAAAATAATTAAATAATTAAATAAAAAAGGTGTCTCAAATTAAATTTTGTGGCACCTTTTAAATATTAAAAAAATAAGGAGGTAATAATTTTGAGCAATCTAGAAACTTATTCTGCACTGCATAAACATTTTTCTGAGATAAGCTTTTCTAAACTAACTGAAAAAGATTTAAAATTTTTAAAAAAACTCAAAAAACTTGGAATTAATTCTATTTACGATTTGCTCTATTACTTCCCTAGAGGCTATGATAATAGAACTAATCTAAAAAATATAGCGGATATAAAAGATAACGAGTATGTTGTAATTAAAGGGGAAGTTGCTGCTATGAACAGCTCTTACTCTCCAACTAAAAAAAGTATTGTGAGAGCCTCTGTTTTTGACAGTAGTGGAGCTGTAGAACTTACTTGGTTTTCCCCTTATGTGTCTAAAGTTTTAAAACCAGGTAATGAATATTATTTTATTGGAACTGCCAAACACAGCAATTACGGTATAAAAATTGTCAACCCTGAGTTTAAATTAGTCTCTGCCCAAAACAGTAATTTTTATGATGGGGAGATTTTACCTATTTATAGTACCTCTATGGATATTACTCAAAATATGCTTAGAAAATATATTAAAATTTTTTTCAATGAATTTTCTAAGATTTTTCTTGAAAATATCCCTTATGAAATTTTATCCAAATATAATTTAATGAATAGAATTTTAGCTCTTAAAAATATTCATTTTCCCAGTGATGAAAAATCTTTAGAGTCTGCTAAAAGAAGATTTGCTGTTGAAGAGTTACTCCTACTAGAAATGGGAATTTTAAGTTCTAGATACAGTGTTGATGCTGCAAATCATGCTCTTTACACTTTAGAAGATAAAAAAGAGTACGTAAAAAAATTTTTATCCTCTTTAAATTTTAAGTTAACTAACTCCCAAAAAAAGATAATAACTGAGATTCATAAAGAGCTTTCTCAAGGGAAAATTGTTAACCGTCTTATTCAAGGGGATGTTGGAAGTGGTAAGACTATAGTTTCTATGATTTTACTTCTATATATGGCTGAAAACTCCTATCAAGGGGCTATCATGGCTCCTACTGAAATTTTAGCCACTCAACACTACTTATCCCATAAAAAAGATTTTGAAAATTTAGGGTTAAAAGTAGAACTTTTAACTGGTAGTCTTACTGCTAAAAAGAAAAATCAAATTATACTAGATATACAAAATGGTGATATAGATATAGTAATTGGTACCCATGCTCTTATACAAGATAGTGTCCAATTTAAAAAACTAGGGTTAATTGTAATTGACGAACAGCATCGTTTTGGTGTTGAGCAAAGAAAACTAATAAGAGATAAAGGGGTTCTTGCTAACCTCATTGTAATGAGTGCCACTCCCATTCCTAGATCACTTGCTTTGAGTATTTATGGTGATTTAGATCTATCTATTATAAATGAGCTGCCTCCTGGAAGAAAATCAATAAAAACTAAACATTTAAATTCGGAAAGTGATATAAAAAAAATGTATACGTTTATAAATAAAAAACTTTTAGAGGGAAGACAAGCTTATTTTATAGTTCCTCTTATTGAAGAATCTGAAAAATCATCTTTGAAATCTGTTATGGAACTTTATGAAGAAGTGGAAAATAATTTAAAAGGGTTTAAAGTAGGTATTCTCCATGGAAAATTATCTTCTAAAGATAAAGATAATGTTATGTCAGATTTTAAAAACGGGATTATTGATATTATTGTATCTACTACTGTTGTAGAGGTTGGAGTTAATGTACCTAATGCTTCGATTATAGTTATTAATAACTCTGAACGATTTGGTCTTTCATCATTGCATCAACTGAGAGGGCGTGTAGGTAGAGGGGAGCACCAATCTTACTGTTTCTTAGTATCTGATACAAAAAATGAAACATCTATTGCTAGGATGGACATTATGGAGCTGACTAATGATGGGTTTAAAATTGCTGAAGAGGATTTAAAACTTAGAAAACCTGGTGAGATTTTTGGTGTAAGACAAAGCGGTGTCACTGATTTTAAATTTATTGATATTATCCATGATGTAAAAACCATAAAACTTGTTAGAGATGAGTGTATAGAGTATCTTAAAAATAACAATGGTAGAATAGAGGAGTTTCCCCTTGCTGTTGATATTAAAAATAAGTTTACTATTGAAACTAGTTAATATTCAGCTCTAAATAATTATATAAAGGCATAGCTAATAATTCCACGAAAAACCAGCCTTCCAGCTGCAATAGGGCTTGCTTTACGGCAAGTGTTTTTCTTAGGAATTATTAGCTACTATGAACAATTATAACTGATGTGGATTAAATAATTTTTCTATTTTTTGCTGAGTTCCATAGATTTTTCTATTGTATTTGAAGCTGCTTTTATAACTGCATTTCTAAACCCTTCCTCTTCTAAAGTGCATATCCCTACAATTGTAGTCCCTTTAGGTGAACATACTGCATCTTTTAAACTTCCTGGATTTTTTTTAGTCTCTAATACCATTTTACTAGCTCCTAAAAAAGCCTGTGAAGCAAAATAATAACTTTCCTCTCTTGTAAGTCCATATTTTACACCTGCATCAGATATAGCTTCTAAAAAAAGATACACAAATGCTGGTGAACTTCCAGCCATTCCAATAAAAGCATCTATTTTATCCTCTGGTATTCTTGCACATTTAGAAGACTTAGATAAAATATTTTCTAACTCTTTTAACTCCTCTTCATTTATATTTTTATTAGGAGTTATAGAAGTCATCCCCTCTCCAACAACAATTGGTAGATTAGGCATTATTCTCACTATTTTTTTATCTTTTCCTAAAATAGTTTCTAATTTCTCTATTGTTACCCCTGCCGCCATAGAGACTATTATCTGATTGTTATTCAATTCTTTTAAATGCTCTTCTACAGCTATTTCTATCTGATAAGGTTTTACTCCTAAAAATATCATATCCATTTTACTTATTAACTCTTTAGAAAAAGCATTTAACTTCCCAAACTCTTTTAATCTGTTAAAGCTCTCCTCTGAATTTTTAGTTGCATATATAGTATTTTTATCAGCTGCATCTTTTGAAGTCAAAAGGGCTTTAGCAATAGATCCCCCCATATTTCCAATTCCCACAAAAAGTATATTCATACACTCCCCCTTTTTACAAATATCTTAATTTAAGAAAAATACTCCTAAGTTAACAATCTATTATTTTAGATTATATACATAAGGAGTACTTTCATTCTTTAAATTATTTTAATTTTATAACTTTTCTAAAATGTCATCAGGTATATCAAAATCTGCATAAACATCTTGAACATCATCTAAATCATCTAATGTATCAAATAGTGTCATTACTTTTTTAGCTGTGTCTAAATCTGAAATATCTACTTTATTATCAGGTAACATAGTTATCTCTGCATCTTCATACTTATATCCAGCTTTAGTTAAATTTTCTAAAACTGTTTGGAACTCTGTAAAATCAGTTGTTATTTCAAATAATCCATCTTCTGTTTTTACATCCTCTGCTCCAGAATCTAAAGCTGCCATCATGAATTCATCAGCATCTAATCCATCAGTTTTTATTGTTATAAGTCCAACTTTTTTAAATTTCCAAGATACAGCACCATCTGTACCTAAATTTCCACCTTTTTTAGTAAAAGCAGCTCTTACTTCACCAGCAGTTCTATTTTTATTATCGGTAACACATTCAACAATGAAAGCAGTTCCACAAGGACCATACCCTTCGTATCTGATCTCCATCATCTCGTCTCCAGCTAATTCACCTGTTCCTTTTTTAATTGCTCTGTCTAAAACATCTTTAGGCATATTTGCAGCTTTTGCCTTATCTACTGCAAGTCTTAGTCTTGGATTAAACCCTTGATCTCCTCCACCCTCTTTAGCTGCAATTGTAATCTCTCTACCTATCTTGGTAAATATTGACGCTCTTTTTTTATCTTGAGCACCTTTCCTATGTTTTATATTATTCCACTTACTGTGTCCCGCCACTTTTAATTCCTCCAATTTTTTTATATTTTAATTATCAAATTTAATTCTTGCTTCTTCTACAATTTCACTGATAAAGTTAGCTAAATTGTATGATACCTGCTCTTGTGATCCTCTTCTTCTTACATTTACAGTTTTCTTTTCTAACTCCTCTTTTCCAATAATTATTTGAACTGGAATTTTATATTTACCATTTGCTTCTCTAATTTTATATCCTATTGATTCAGCTCTATCATCAAGCTCTGCTCTTATCCCTTTTTCTTTTAGCTCTTCAACTACCTCTTTAGCATAAGATACAACATCATCATTAAGTGTTAATATTTTTACTTGAGTCGGTGCAAGCCATAATGGGAACGCTCCTGCATAGTGCTCCATTAAAATACCCATAAATCTCTCTATAGAACCATAAACAACTCTATGGATCATTACTGGTCTGTGCTTCTCTCCATCTTCCCCTACGTAAGTAAGATCAAATCTCTCTGGTAAGTTTAAGTCAAGTTGAATTGTTCCACACTGCCAAACTCTTCCTATTGCATCTTTAATTTTGAAATCAAGTTTTGGACCATAGAAAGCTCCATCTCCAGGATTTAATTTATATACTCTTCCTACTTTTGTTACTGCTGCTGCAAGAGCTGCTTCTGATTTTTCCCAAATTTCATCAGTTCCAATTGCATTTTCAGGCTTAGTAGAAAGCTCTATTGAATATTCAAATCCAAATAACCCTTTGTAGAATTTATCTATAAGATTTATTACTCCAATTATCTCTTGCTCTATTTGATCTACTCTCATAAATATATGAGCGTCATCTTGTGTAAATGTTCTTACTCTCATAAGTCCGTGAAGAGCCCCTGAAAACTCATGTCTATGAACCTGTCCTAACTCACCAGTTCTTATTGGTAACTCTTTATATGAGTGGATATGGTGTTTGTATGCAAGCATCCCTCCTGGGCAGTTCATTGGTTTTATAGCAAACTCCATCTCATCTATTTCAGAAGTATACATATTCTCTCTATAGTTAAACCAGTGTCCTGATGTCTCCCATAACTCTTTATTTAACATTATAGGAGTTTGAATCTGCTCATAACCTGCTTTTTCATGCTCTTTTCTCCATAAATCTATAAGCACATTTCTCATTATCATCCCTTTTGGTAAGAAGAATGGGAATCCTGGTCCATAGTCACTCATAAAAAATAGGTCTAACTCTTTACCTATTTTTCTGTGATCTCTTTTTTCAGCTTCTTCTAAGAATATTAAATGATCTTTTAGCTTTTGATCATCTGAGAAAGCAAGTCCGTATATTCTTTGCAGCATCTTGTTTTTAGAGTCTCCTCTCCAATAAGCTCCTGCTAAATTTTTAAGTTTAAAACTTTTTAAATAAGATGTTGATGGTACATGTGGTCCACGGCAAAGATCCATGAAATCCCCTTGCTTATAGAAAGATAACATCTTCCCTTTTGCTATCTGTTCAATAATTTCAACTTTATATATTTCATCTAATTTTTTAAAATGTTCAATAGCATCTTCACGAGTCATCATTACTCTCTCTATTTTTACATTTTCTTTAGCGATTTTTTTCATTTCAGCTTCAATTTTTATTAGATCCTCATCATTAAACTGCTCTTTTGGATCAAAATCATAGTAAAAACCGTTCTCTATTGCTGGTCCTATTGCAACTTTTGTTTCAGGATATAATCTTGTAACAGCATGTGCCATTAAATGAGCTGTAGAGTGTCTTATTACCTCTTCCCCTTCTGGTGAATCAATTGTTATAAATTCAATACTTGCATCTTTTTCTAAAATATAGCTCATATCAAATAATTCCCCATCAACTTTTGCAGCTACTGCTTTTTTAGCTAAAGAGCTGCTAATCTTTTTAGCTACTTCAAACATATTAACTTTTTCTTCAAAAACCATTGAATCTCCGCTTGGCAATATTACTTTCATCTTCTCCACCCCTATATTTTAATTTATTATTATTCTTTATATACATAATCTCCAATTGAATTTTTTATGTTTTTATTGTAAAAAAAAACCATTTAAGCAAAGAGCCTAAATGGTATATATACAAAGTTTGCATATTTTTAATCACAAACAACCACTATAGACACTTTAAGATAACTAAAAAAGATCTGTGCCTATTTAGATAAATATTATCTCACTAGACCAAATCTATAAAAAGTATTCGTGGTAGTGGTAGTTATTTTAAACATAAAAATACAACTCCTTTAACTCATCAGCATAATAATCATAGATAGCATAATTTCAATATACTATCTATGATTTTACACCAGTTTTATTTAATTGTCAATATTAATCATCGCTAAAATCAACATCAGTGGCTTTTATTCCACTCATAAAAGAAGAAGTTGGGCTCTTAGAACTGCTTCCTGCATCTTGTTTTGTTCCAATACCAAATATAGGTAAATCTGGGAATGTTAACAATGCAAACTGAAGAGCTACTTCCCAATCATTGTCTCTCTCTCCGCAATCATACTCTGTATAGTAAGCTATCGACCACTCATAATACCCCATCTCTTTTCCTAATTCTACACCAATGGTTCTAGCGTTTTCGCTTTCCCCTTTACTGCTTCCATTATCGTCATAGTACCACTCTTTTTCTAGTTTTCCATAAGCAGTTATTCTGTAACCTTCACTAGGTTTTCCTACTTTCATGTTAAGCATTACTCTATACTCTTCATCTTCATCGCTGCTTCCCGTTTCATTAATCCAGTTCCCTTTATTGTTTATCTCTTTAGAATATCCAAGTCCTACTCCAATTCTTCTTTGAGAGTAACCTATATTAACTCCTACATCTTCTAAAGAGTCCATGAAATCTCCTGTGTCATCGTAACGCTCTTTATTTTTTTCAGCAAATGTATTGATTGAAAATTTACGTTTGTAATCCCCTGTAAAAGCATCTGGTCTTTTCCAAGAAGAGACTAAATTAAAGTTTTGAAGTCCATCTTTTCCCTGTTGTTGACGAGTTTTTAATAAGTGAGAAGCTCTGTCTAAATCCTCTGTTGTTAAATCCCCTTCCTCTTTATCAAACTCTTTTAAAGCATAAGTTTTTAAAAACTCTTCATCCATACTCTTGTCAACAAATGTATAACCCAGTCCATAAGTATCTGTAGAGTAACGATCAGATGCATCAGCTTCATATCTGTTTTTACCATAATTAGCTGAGTAAGTATTTTCATAACGAGGTCCATAATCAAAGTAAGATACCCCATAACGCTGCTTTTTATTGTCTATCTCTTTTATCTCTTGTGAATAATTATCCCTATCGTCAGTTCCTCTCATATGAGTTAAAGTTAATCTGTCCTTATCCTCAAAATCATAAGCATAACTGTATGTGTCTACATCAATCTCTTCAAAAGAATCATCTGTATTTTTTATTTCCCAAATTTCATAATCTATCTCTTCTCTTTTAAAGCTAAATGTATGTTGTTTAATTTTATAATCAAAACCATAATTTTCATAAGTCAGATCATTTTTATTCTCTTCAGCTTCATTATCATTTGTAAATCTTTCATTACTTCCATATGAAACTTTTAATTTTTGATCATGTGCCATATCTAACTCTAAACTATTATCAAAAATTGTGTTTTTCTTATCCCCTGTACTTGCACTATCAATTAAATCATAGTCAGCTTTATATACTCCATCTACTGATCCAGCTTTAAATGTCACTGTATCTTGGAATTTATTGAAGTTTTCTTTATGTTTAAACAGTTCATTCTCTTCATTGTAATCTTGATATGAATATCCAAATTGGTTGTCAGCTTTGCTAGATTTATTTTTAAATAGGTCTATTCCATGTGTAAATCCTAAATCTGTTCTAGTTGAATTTTCTGCAAGTTCTGATTCATCAACACCTGTTACGTACTGATCCGTATATTGATCATATCTTCCACCAGCATAAGCTCCAAATTTTCCAAAAGAACCTATTTCAAATGGCTTCTTTTCAACTTTATAATCTACAAACTCTGATTCGTACTCATATTTTTTGTAACCTTGCCCTTCTTTATCTACATTCGTATAATCATAATCATAGATACCTTCTCTATCCCAAATCTCGCTTTTTTCTCTTCCACCACCAATAGTGAATCCAAAGTCTTTATTGTATAGGCTTGTCCAAGCTCTATTTTCAGTTACATCTTCATAAACTATATTTTCATATCTGTTATACTCTTTATCTCTTTGATTATTTTTAATATTATTTCTTCTTGTTGGATCCTCTAAATAAGAGATTTCATTCTCTTTTTTATTCATATCATACCCTGATATACTATCAAAAGAACCTACCGAATACTCTCCAGCTACAAATTTAATCCTTTCACTGTTGTATTTATCATATTCTGGAATTGACGTAATTGTATAATCTCCATATTGCCCTGTTATTGTGTTACTTAAAGACTGCCCTTGGTTTGTAAAAAGAGTTGGATCTATATCTTCATGCTGTTCCATAAATGTTAGTGGTCTATATTTATCTCTAGTAGATTTATCATAGTTTGCATGAAGTTTATTCTCTTTATCAAAAAATTCTAACCCATAACTTTCATCCTTGCTTCTATCTAAATTATTAGACCCTGGAGCCATCTCTTTTAAATAGTTATAATAACCACCAATTTTATATCTGTCATTGTCTTTATATAACCCTAAATTTGTATATAGTGCTGAACCACTCTCACCACCTAACATCCCATCAGACAATCCAGGCATATTATTTGCATTATCTAGCTCATCATACAGCATAATATCATAAGCATCTTTATCTGTTACCTGTTTAACTTTAGATGTGAAAGAGATATCTTTATTTTTACCCATACCTGTCAGTTCAGATTCTAAATTAATAAACTCTGTCCTATCTGTCTCTTTTACCTCTTTATCTTTACCAAATCTATTCCAAGAGTTAGTTTCTTTGTAATCATCTAATACATCATCTAAAGCAGGAACCATATTATTAGTTCCACTTAAAATATTTGCATTAAATGTCCCATATTTCCCTGAATAATTATGTAAAAATTCATTTTGGAATCTTCTATCTATATCACTATCTTTTTTATAAATCTGTGCATCATTTACATTCCACTTCGTAGATCCATAGTCATCTGTTTTGTACCAGTTCTCCATCCTTCCAATGAGTAAACCTTGTTTATCTGAGAATTTAGGAGCAAATCCCCCTTTATACTTATCATCTTTATTTCCCCATAAAGCTCCCCAAGTAGTTGCAAATCCGTAGTCTTCATCGCCAGATGTATATGAAGGGAACAGTGGTACTAATGATCCCGGTCTTATATTTGCTCTAAGCCATGGGAATTCAAAAGGAAGGTAAGATTTCTCACCTTTATAAAAATCTATATTTTTAAATGTTACCTGTTTATCAGGTTCTATATATGTTGATTCTGAAATTAAGTGATAACCTGCTTTAGTTGGATCATTATTTTCCACTTTTCTAATTTTAGGGTCTGTTGTGAACCATCCATCTTTTAAAAGAGTATTCCCATCTCTATACTCTATTTTTTTTCCACCATAATAAAGTTTATCATTAGGGTACTCTGCACCAGTTGCATTTCCAACCTCTATAAATCCAAAAGCGTTATAAAAATCCCCATTTTTACCATCTTCTGTTATATTCCCTTTGTCTGCTTTTAAAAAACCTCTATTATTTGGGTCTTTTAACCTTGCATTAAATGGTTTTTCTAGGTAAACAATACCTTTTTCTTCATCCCTTCTACTCTCAAAAACATTTAGTTGTAAATCACCATAGTTTGCTTCTAACCCCTCTGTTGAAACCATTGTGTTTGCGTTTAAATCCACATCTACAATATTTTCAGTGAAGGTAGTTATAGCTACTATTAAAAATGCTCCTAATAAAAATTTTTTTCTATTATCCTTTTTCACTAAGCTCCCCCGTTTTTAGTTGATAATATCTCTTCCCGTTTAACTCTTGTCTATTTTACCAGCATTATTTTTTCTAATATCTCATTTTTATTACTGTATCCAATTAATGTTTCAACTAATTTACCATCTTTAAAAAATAAAATAGTCGGTACACTTTTAATTTTATATTTTTCCACTAATAAGTTTTCATAATCAACATTAATAGTATAGATATCATTTACCTCTTTTCTTATCTCATCCACTAAAGGCATCAACAACTTACAAGGTCCGCACCACTCAGCCCAAAATATAAGAAGTACAACCCCTGAAGAGGAATCGATACTATAATCTGTATTCTTTTTCATGAATCTCCTTTCTTTCTGCTTGAGATTTGCTTATATAATAAGGTTCTAATGTTATTAAATTATCACTTTCTCTTTCTGAGGCTATTTCTGCAAGTATTGCTGCTCTGGGAATAGATAAAGATCTACTGTAAAACAACCCTTTCTCACCCATTACTTCACTTATGATCTCTTTATAATTAATAGCTCCATCACCTAAAAATAAAACTTTATTGTTTTTATATCCCTCTAGAATCTCTTTAATCTCCCCATCGAAATAATCTTTTTCTAGCTGCAGTTTTCCATCTATATTGTCATATATACCACAATAAACTCTCTCTTTTCTAGCATCAATCATAGATATAACTTTCATATCTGTATCTATAAATCCTGCTAAATTTGCAATTATATCTAAAGTATTTACACCTACTATGGGTTTATTTAAGGAGTAAGCTAAACCTTTTGCTATTCCAACCCCTATTCTAATCCCAGTAAATGAACCAGGTCCTATACTAACTGCTATTTTATCAATATCTTTAATTGAAGACTTAGACATTTTAAACAGTGCATCAACAGCATTCATAATATTTTCAGAGTGATTATTCCCACAATTTAAAATTATTTCAGCTATTACCCCTTTTTCCTCAGAATATATAGCCACTGCTCCAACTTTTGTAGAGGTATCAATTGCTAAAATCAACATTTTTAAGTATCCCCTCCCCTCTCTCTTTATTCCCTATATAATTTATCTCTACTACTCTGCTCTCTTCATCATGGTAGAATAATTTTATTTCTAAATACTCTTTTGGAAGTTCACTAGCTATTATATTAGCCCATTCAATTAATATAACTCCTCCACTGTTTAGACAATCTTCATACCCAACTTCATAAACTTCTTCTGGAGAGGATAATCTATACACATCAAAATGATATAACGGTAGTCTTCCACTTTTATACTCTAAAAAATAATTAAATGTTGGACTTTTTAAATTTTCAGTAACTCCTAACTCCTTTGCAAAAGTTTTTACAAAACTAGTTTTTCCAGTTCCTAAATCCCCTATAAGAGCTACTACACTGTTTTCTTCCAGCGTGTTTGCTAATTTTTTAGCAACTATATCTATCTCATTAAAACTCAATATTTTTTTCATTCTTCCCCTTTCTAAAATAAAAAAATTAATTACAGTTTATTTTATTAACAATATTTGTTGTTGATTTCCCCGCTACGAAAGTTAGTATTCTAACTTCTCCACCATGTCTTTCTACAACTTCTGTTTCAGGAAGATCATCTTTTTTATAGTCTCCACCTTTTACATGTACACTCGGTTTTATAGCTTCAATTAGACTTATTGGAGTATCCTCCGAAAATATAATTGTAAAATCTACAGCTTCTAATCCAGAAAGCATCTCTGCCCTGTCATTCTCATTATTTATAGGTCTACTTTCCCCTTTTAACCTTTTTACTGAGGCATCAGAGTTTACACCTACAATAAGAACATCCCCTTGTCTTTTTGCTTCATTCATATATCTTAAGTGCCCTACATGTAGTATATCAAAACATCCATTTGTAAATACAACTTTCTTACCTTGAGCTTTTAACTCCTCTACCAACTTTATAGCTAACTCTCTACTTAAAATCATACTTTGAGCTCCTCTATCTTTATATAATATATTTATATTTTTCATTAATTCATTCTTTTCCATATTATACATTAGATACATAAAAAATAAAAGGGCTAGTAGTAAAAAACGCACTTTAAAGGAAAAAGGTTGCAACCTAATCCATTTAAAGTGCGCTGAATTTTTATTTTCGTATTTTTTTGAAACTATTTAGTTCCGAATATTCTGTCTCCACAATCTCCAAGACCTGGGTAAATGTAACCATTTGCATCAAGTCCTTGATCTATTTTTGCAGTATAGATATCTACGTCTGGATGCTTCTTTAAAATTTTAGCAATTCCCTCTGGTGCTGCAACTAAAGAGATAAAAACTATATCTTTACAATTATTATTTTTTAAATAATCTATTGCATAAACTGCTGATCCCCCTGTAGCAAGCATTGGATCTAAAAGTAAAACTTTTCTCTCAGCTATGTCTTGTGGTAATTTGCAGTAATAATAAACAGGCTCTAAAGTCTCTTCATTTCTATATACACCTATATGACCTACTTTAGCTGTTGGGATTAAATCAAGCATCCCTTCAACCATTCCTAATCCTGCTCTTAAAATTGGAACTATAGCTACAGCTTTATCTTGAAGAGTAACCCCTTTTGTTTCCATTAAAGGTGTTGTAACCATAACTTCATCTAATTTTAAATTTTTTGTAGCTTCATAAGTCATAAGTTTTGCTATCTCATTTAAATTTTCTCTAAATGTTTTTGTATCTGTTTTTATATCTCTTAAAATTGTTAATTTGTGTTGAATCAATGGGTGATTTATCTCAATTACTGCCATTTTTCCTCCTTAATATCTCAGTAAATTTTTAAAAAAAAAGAGGCTTTGCCTCTTTTTATGAATTTCAAAAATATTCTCATTTAAAAGAATATTTTTGACAATTCGATTATTTAAGATTGTATTTCTTCTGGAACTTGTCAACTCTACCAGCAGCATCGATAAACTTAGCTTTACCTGTATAGAATGGGTGGCAGTTTGCACAAACCGCTATTTTAAGTTCGTTTGATTTAGTCATAGTTGATCTTGTTTCGAATTTATTTCCACAAGTGCACTCAACTGTTATAACATCATATTTTGGATGAATATTTTTTTTCATTACCCTTTCACCTTCCTTCTCAAATTATCTTTTCAATATCACAATAGATATTACCATAGTTTCCTATTTTTTGCAATATATTTTTCTATTTAATAATTTTACATATTATTATTTATGAAATCCTAAATCAGCGGGATTAATGTCCCCTGATACATAATCCACTTTTCCACCTTTAGACTCAAACTCTCTTCTTTTTTTTGTTACAATCTCTATAAGTTCCACTGTTTTTTCTGGTAAAGAATCTTTACTATATCTTCCTTTAGACCAATAAAATAGGATTAAATTGCTATCTCCGTATATTTCATATATTTTTTCTTTTTCAGCTATTTCAAGGGCACAATAAAGACCCACTAACTCACCATAATTATTTGTCTTATCTTTGCCTAAATTTATATTTCCATGCTCATTAACCCTTGTTGGAAAGTAATCATAAATATATGAACTTCCTCTTAAATCTGTTACTCTTGCTTCAACACCTATTCCACGGCCTGTTCCAGCATCAAAATATACGGCTTCTGGGAGTTTAGCCTTATTTTTTTCATTTTCAACCCTCTTTTTTTGAAGCTCCTCTCTACGCTTTGGGTTCTCTTCATACTTAGCCCCCTCTTCTATCCAAGCTTTTGCTTCATTATAAGTTGAAAAACCTTTGTATCTGCTTTTTGAGCCTTGGACCTTTCTTTTGCATAGTTCCCATGAATCTAAAACTCCACTCTCTTTAGTATCAATTATATAATAACCATAAAATTTATTTTTAGCCATGCAATCCCCTTCGATTTTTAAATGAAATTTTTATATCTCTATAAGTAAAACTCCAAATAGAGTTTCTAATTTTTTCTCTATCTCATCTGGTATATTTACTCTATAAGTTACTCTCTCTCCATAGTTTTTTTCTACAACTTCTATATTATCAAGTTTTAAAATTTGATCTACCTCTTGCACTTTATCATAATCAAAATCTAATAAAAACTCTTTAGTTTTCACATACTCCTCAGTATCAGCTTCCATTATTGCAAGCTTAGCTGTTTTGGCATAATTTCTTACAAGTCCCCCTGCCCCTAATTTTATTCCTCCAAAATACCTCGTCACTACAATGACTAAATTACATACATCCATAAGATTTATAATCTCTCCTATGGGCTTTCCTGCAGTTCCTGAAGGCTCTCCATCATCATCTGACTTAAAATACTCCTGCCCTTCAGAGATTACTTTATAAGCACTGCAATTATGGGTTGCATCTGGATGTTTATGTTTTATCTCTTTTATAAATTTTTCAGCTTCCTCTTTATTTTGAATCGGCTTTATATACCCTATAAATTTAGATTTTTTTTCTTCAAACTCTATTTGGCTCTGTTTTTTTACTGTTTTCATATTATTTTCAACCTTCATATTTTATTTATTTAACGTATTTAAGTTTATTCTTTTTTATATTAAAAATCAACAATATCTTTATGAAAAAAACTCCATCCCTTTTATTAAAATATTATAAACCAATGTTGATACAGGGGAGATAGGAAGTATTAATCCAATAAAGGCTAAAAAAATGTAAATTACCCCTAAAGGAGTTAAAATAATACTTGATACCATTGAGATTAATGAAATTTTTCCAAATATTAGATAAGAGAGTGGAAGCATCGCTAATTGAATATAAGAGGTAAATACCAAATAAGAGTTTAATCCACCTTTAAAATTCCTCATAATGGGCTGAAATAAAATTATACAAAAAACTGCCCAATAACTCATAATAAAGGAGGGCTCTTTATATATTAATGGATTAATTAAAAGTGAAATTATAAATGCTATGGAAAAGGATTTTTTTATAGAGGGATTTTCATATATTATATTTCCTGAAAGATATATAAAAACCATAATATATGCTCTTTGAACGGAGGGGGTTATTCTTATAGAAAAGAAATATAGTGATATCAAAATTAATATTAATATGTTTTTCCATCTTTTGCTTATAGAAACCCCTTTAAATACCTTTTCTAAAATATATACTATTATCCCCATATGAAGTCCTGAAATAGCTAATAGATGCATAAGTCCTGTGTCTAAAAAAAGTTTCTTAGTCTCTTTAAAAAGATTTTCTTTCTCTCCTAATATTAAAGCTTTATATAAATTCTTTTCACCATAACTCTTACTCTGACTCCTGGATTCAACGAGTAATTTCATATTTTTTTCAAAAATATTAGGTTCTATCTCAGTATTTTCAATTATATCTATATAATACTGCTTTCCAAAATTTTTATACCCTTCATTTATATTGTAAACTTCTCCTTTTATATTGTATTTTCCATCTTTTATCTTACTAACAATAATATACTCTTTTAACCTGGTATATTTTCCATCAATTTCTAATATCTCACCTTTTCCTTCAAATATCCTAGTTACAACATCTATTTTTTTCCCTATAGTTATCTCTTTATCTGAAACTCCAGTATATACTCTAAGAAAAAAAATAATGGGAATTATATAAAAAAGAGTGTTCCTCTCTTTTAAAATAGCTCCCATTAAAATTAAAAAAAATATTCCTGTTAATATACCTAACATTCCAGGTAAAAATTCTAGTATTCCTATTGAAACTAATAGTTGGATAAAAATAAGATATACAATCTCCATTGTTACTCCTTATACTTCCAATAAAAAAATATCCCTAGTATAAAAGTCAATGTTGAAAAAATTGTTGTTAAGTAGATACCAAACTTTCCTACTGTACCACCATTTCCATATGATAAAAGTATCGGCAAAACCAGTATAGAAACAAGGAATGCCATTTTAAGAAAAAACCCTTGAATTCCAAAACAGATCCCTTCTATATTCTCTCCACTCTCTGCACTTATTTTTCTGCTTATATCACTTAGCATTGCAGGTGGAAGTATAAATGCTGCACCAGATACAGGGATTCCTAAAAGGGTAAAAATAATAAATCCATATTTTGGATCTAGACATTTCCCCACAAAAAACATACTTATAGTCAAAACACACAGTATGCACAGGGACCCTAACATAACTTTTCTATACCCTATTTTTTTACATAGATTTCCAACTGGATAAAAAAATAGTGCTGATACAAAGAATAATAGTGCTGAAGAGATTGTTATCTCTAGCTTTCCATACCCCATAATCTCTTCTATATAATAGTTCATAGAGGCTCTAATACTGTTAAACCCTATAAAAAACATTAAAAGTCCAAGAAGGTAATAGATAAAATTTTTATCATTCATCACTATTTTGAGTGCATCTTTAAATTTTATATCTATTTTTTTAGCATTGGAATACTTTTTTTCTTTAACTCCAAAAATTGTAAAACAGCTTCCTATAAATGATATTAAGCTAAGTATTATAACCATCCCTCTTATCCCGAGTAGCTCATCTCCTCCCCCTATAGTTTTTATCAAGGCACCTGGAATTATCATTGCTAGTGCTGTATAAATCAGCCTGAACAGTGATTGCCAAGTTGACAAAGAGAGCTGTTCCTCTTTTGTTATCCCAATCTCTGGAATTAAAGAGTTATAAGGTCCACCAACAATTGTATAAAATGTAAAAAACAGTGATCCAACTATTAATAGATATATAAAATTTTCAGTCTGTCCTGTCCCTGGGGGATAGAAGAATGCAATAGTTGTTAAACTTAGTGGTAAACTTCCAACTGCTATAAAAGGGATCCTTCTTCCCCATTTGCTATCGTATTTATCAGAAAGATATCCTACTAATGGGTCTGTTATTACATCTACAAATCTTGAAAAAGATAGGGCTATTGAAATTAGTATAGGAGTCAGCATGGGTTTTAATCCTGAACTTTCTGGAGGTAGATAAAAATAGAGTAGCCACTGTACAAAAATTTGGTCTACTATGGCATAACTAACCCCCATCCCATAAAATAGTTTTGTTTTTAAATCAACTCTTATTTTAACCACTCTACCTTTTTATTTTATCATTAGAGGAATTTTTCTATCTTCATAATTAGAGAGCATTTTGTAAATCAAAGAAGCTTTTTCATTAAACTCTAAAAACTTCCTCTCCTCTACAGTTAAATCTCTTCTTATATTAGAAAGAGATGTTATTATCTTTGGAGAGTCTTCCTCTCTGCTCTTTTTTATATGATTTAAGTATCTTCTTCCATTTTCATTAAAACCTAAAACTCTTATATATGGAGTTTTTTCTCTAAATTTTATTTCAGAAGTCAACTCTTTTGTAAGTCCTATTAAAATATGTATAAGAACTCTTTGAACTCTCCCTGCAGTATACCTTTTTGTCGATAAACTCTCTTTAAATTTTAAGTAAGAGTCATGCTTTTTAGCACATTCATAAAGTCTTAAATCTAATCCCTCTTCTACATCTTGAATTTTTATTAATGAATCACAATTATTTATAATCTCATATCTGATTAAAGGATAAAAATCCTCTAACTTTACAATTTTTCCTAAATTTTCACTGTGAGGATTTTCAGTTAAATGCCCCAATAAATTCAATAAATGGTTGTAAGTCTCCTCTGGGACAACTTTTTTTATCTCATCTATATCTGTATCCTCTGAACTGAGCATCTGACGTATCCCTGTAGCTGAAGAAAATCCTTCTACCACCCCTTTATCATGATACCCTGCTCCAACTCTTTTTATGGGGATTAAATTAATTCCTACTTTTTTAGAAGATCTAATATATTCAATACCAAGTATGTCATTAGATTTTGAACTAGGCTCTACCCCTAATCTTTCTAGTGCTGTGCTAGATGCTTTAGGATATGCATTCCCTTTTTGCAGCTCTTCTTTTAAAATCTCTTCATACTCTTTGCACTGAGTTACCTCAACTATTTTTTCTAATTTTTCTAAATTAGCTGTCTCAGATCCAAAAACTATATCTTTTACACCTAATTCAGCTAATATCTCTAAAGCCCCTTTAGCAAAAAGCTCTGCATTCTGTGTTGAATAAAATATTGGAAGTTCTGCAATGATATCTACACCATTCTTTAGTGCAATCTCCGCCCTTTCCCATCTGTTAAAAGCTGCAGGCTCACCTCTTTGAACATAATCACCACTCATAACACCAATCACTATATCTGCATTTGAGACTTTTCTAGCCATTTCTAGATGGTGCTTATGACCATTATGAAAAGGGTTATATTCTACAACTATTCCAACACTTTTCATTCTCACACCTCTTTATTTCAGTTTCTTATTTCTATTATAAAGTGTATAAAGCCCTTTTATACTAAGTTCAGGATCATAAAGATCAATCTCTTTTATCTCTGCAGAAAGTATCTTTCCAAGCCCACCTGTAGCTATTATATAAGGATTCTTTATCTCCTCTTTTATTTTTTTTATTATATGCTTTATCTGTCCTGCATATCCATAAAATATCCCTGCTTGAATCTGTTCTGTAGTATTTTTCCCTATTATACTTCCTGGAGTTGAAAATTTAACTTTAGGAAGTTTTGCAGTATTTCCAAATAGAGCGTTTATTGACATCTCTATTCCTGGTAAGATACCCCCTCCTAAATATTGATTATCTTTTATAACTTCATATGTTGTTGCAGTTCCAAAATCAAAGATTATTAAATCTCTATCTGGATACTCTAAAACCCCTTGAGTGATATCTATAATTCTATCTGCTCCAAAACCTGTAGAGTTAACATTAGGTGCAAATGTAAAAGGCAGATTCAAATCTAAATCAACTACAATAATATCCATATCAAAATATTTTTTCCCTAAAAATTTAAAAAGGTTTATAAGTCCTGGAACAACTGATGACACAATTATTCCCTCTATATCTGTCAGCTCTATTTTATTAAATTGTGATATATTTCTTAAATATGAAAAATACTCATCCTCTGTCATCTTTTCGTTAGAAGCTACTCTAAAATTCAGTAAAACTTCCCCTTTTTTATTCAAAAGACCTGTAACTACATGAGTATTTCCCACATCTATCGCTAATATCATATATTCCTCCTAAATTTAACTCTTTTTTATTTAATAAATTTCTAGATTTTATTTATAAAGTATTATAACTTATTTATCTTTAAATAACTATAAATTATTTTCAATAAAAAGAAAGAGACAAAAGCTTTATTTTAAATACTTTTTTTGTCTCTTTCTGCATTCATTAATATTTTTTTACCTATCTCTAGCAACTTTTAATTAAAGAAATTTAGCTGTTATATTTTCAATAGAACCTAATTTAAAATTTTTATCTTTTAGTTGGGCAAGATGAGGCTTTATAACATACATATTATAACTTATTTTTATTGTTGAACTATTCAAAACTTTATATTTTTCAATAATTTTTCCTTTTTTATTTCCAATTTTAATCTCTATTTTAGACATCATATCCAAAAATTTTATTATTCTATTTCTATCTAACTCTAATAAATCTTCCAAAGAGCTTTGAGTAAATATCAGCTCCCCTGTTTTATCAAAAGAGGTATGAAGATACCAATATAATTTAAAAATAGGATAATCGTTATTTTTTTTATCAGCCTCTTTTATTTTTTTTAGAATAGTTGCTGAATATATATTAAGTTTTTTTAATATATTCTCTGTATCATCTACATCATCATTAAAATCTCTACTTATAGCTCTCTCTTTTTTTCTTACTTCCTTATGCAGTTCATAAGTAAAAGTTTCTAAAATATCTCTTAATTCATCATAATACTCTAACTCTTCATTATTATCATTATGATCTATTTCTAATGTTTCCAAAAACTCTTCATATATATCCATAAATTCATCGTCAAAATATACAAGTAATTTCCTTGCATCATTTAAAGTTAACTTTATATTAAAATTTAATTTTTTATTTTCATCTTTATCCATATTAATCACCTCTTTACATATAAATATACCATTATATATATTTATTTCTTTTTAACTATTTAAAATTTATAAAAAAACCTCTAAATAATCGGTATTCCCTTTTATTTAGAGGTTCAAATTTAATGTATTATTAATTAATTTATATCCTACTATTGTTTATTAAACATTTTATATGTATTTACAGATGATTCTATAAATCTTTTTTGCTCATAGTAATTATTAGGGTATAATCTTTGTGCTTCTTGTTCGTAATGTTTCATCATTTTAGCAGGAACTACACCTTTGGCATCTTCTACTACAGTTGTTAA
>JAGNZR010000006.1 GCA_017984315.1 Fusobacteriaceae bacterium
CAAAATTAAGTTCTTTTAACTCTTCTGAAACATTAATTTCTAGCCCTTTATAGTTTACTATCTCACCAGTTAAATATGCCCTTTTCAACGGACTGGCATAAATTTTATGATACTCATATTTTTGTAGTCTATTTTTGGCTAAGTGACTTTGATAAATCCCTTTTTCATTTAATTCTGGATCCTTCCATCCAAAGAAGAGTCTATTTTTGTTATATTCTGTTTCTCCATGCCTTACAAGAATTAATTTTCCCATTTCCCTCTCACTTTATTTATTAAGCTATAAAATATAATAAAAATAGCATTACCACTTGTGTAAGTTCTAATACAGCTCCTAAAGTATCTCCCGTTACTCCACCTATCTTTCTAGTCATAAGTCTTGCAAAATAATACCCTAATATAGCCATTATTGGAACAATAGCGATTATTGAAATATCAAGCTTAAAATATGTAAGAACCGCATAAGCATAACCCATTGTTATTAAAAAACTTATTAAAAACCCTTTATAATCAGTCTGTTCTACAAAATCTTTTGCCATTCCACTAGTTCTAGCATAAGGTGCCGTAGCACAGTTTATAACTGTATTCATTCTTCCTATAACTGGATATAATAAAATAAAAGCTCCCATTGGAAGTTCTATTGACTCTAAATCTGCTAAAAATATAATGTTAAGAATAAAATATAAAACTAAAACTATTACTCCATTGGCTCCAACTCTTGAATCCTTCATAATTTCCAGCATTCTCTGCTTACTTCTATAACTAAAAATTCCATCAAATGTATCTGACAATCCATCTAAATGCAGTGCTCCTGTAAGAATAACATAGATAACTACAATTATTGCTGCTATAACTAATGAAGAATTTATATACAGTGATAATAACGTATGGGCTGTATACATTATTAACCCTAATATTATCCCTACAAGTGGAAAAAATTTCATACTTTTTCCTACTCCGTCTTCGGTAAAATTGCTACTATTTCCAAGAGGTAATCTTGTTGTAAATTTAAAAAGCGCGATTAATCCTTTCATAATGTCTTTGTATACTATATTTAAAATAGTATACCCTCCTTTTCTTTTATATTTACTTAATTCAACTATTTAATTTTTATTTTCATACCAGAAACAACTAAATATGCTTCTGATGCTTCTTTACCCATGTATTGATTCATCCTTCCAGCAATATCTCTGTAATATCTCCCCAGGGGATATTCAGGCACTAAACCCATACCTACTTCATTGGATACTACTACTAAAATATTTTCAGTTTTTGATAAATAATTTATTACTTTTTCAACCTCATTTTTTATGTTATCTTCAATTATGTCAACTCTCTCTTGAGTCACATTATCCCAATCGATATCTTTATGATCAAACATTAAATTATTTACCATATAAGTTAAACAATCTAATAAAATAACGTATTTTCCAGAAGTTCCTAATTTATTTTCCAATACTGAATCTAAATCCCTATATGACTCTATTGTTAACCAATTAGGACCTCTTTGATCTTGGTGTTTTTTCACTCTATTTTGCATCTCTAAATCGAAAGGGACTGATGTGGCTAAGTAAACTTTTTCATACTGATCATACTCCCTCACTATACTTTCAGCTAAAAAACTTTTACCGCTTCTAGCTCCCCCTGTTACATATATCAATTTTCCCATTTTCATATCTCCTGTTGCTATTATTTTCCTTAAATAAACTACCTTAATTATAACATAATTTTTTTTACAAAAGAACATATATTTTCCGCATATAAAAACGGCAGTTTCCATGTAGTGGATACTGCCGTCACTCTTAACTTATTTTCTCTTAACTGGTTCTATATGTCCATAGTCTCTATTATCTCTCAAATACACAACATTCATGTCCCCTGTTTCAGAGTTTATAAATGGATAAAACTGTCTTTGTAAGCATTCTAATTGTAAAATAGCCTCTTCTAAACTCATTGGTCTTGTATCTAAAGTAGTATTAACTACAGCTCTCTCAGCTTCTTTTTCTACCATTTTAGTTTCAGCATTATACTTAAAGCTTTTAAAATGTCCTACATGATTGTCATCTCTTCTTTTTTCTTTAGCTTTCTTTAATTGAGCTTCTATAATATCAGCTGCTTCATCAATTGCAGCATATAAATCTGCATCAATAGTACTAGTCTTTAATGTCCCACCACTTATATACACTTTTATATCTACAGTATGAGAATTTCCTGTTTTTAATTTAGCCGCTGCTAAAGTAACATCTATCTCCATTATTCTATCGAAATATTTGCTTGCTCTTCCAATTTTCTCCTCAACATAATTTTTAATTGCAGGTGTTACCACTAAATGTTTCCCGTGAATTATCATTTTCATAAATACCACTCCCATTAACTTTGTGTCACTCTATGTTGCTTCTGTAATATTCTATTCTAATATAATTCTAATTTTCCTTTTTTTAATATTAAAATTTTTGAAGTTATATTAGCCAACTCTTTAGAATGGGTTACAACTATTATGGTTTGCTTCAACTCTTTATTTATTTTTATTAATAAATTATGTATCATCTCACTTGTTTCTTCATCTAAATTCCCAGTAGGCTCATCTGCTAAAATTATTTTTGGGGAATTTATTAAGGCTCTTGCAATAGCAACTCTTTGTTTTTCTCCACCTGACAGTTGTGTGGGTTTATGGTTCTCTCTCTCTTCTAAACCTACAATTTTTAAAAGCTCTTTTGCTTTTGCTTTAATCTCTTTTTCAGATTTGCTATTGTTGACAAGTGCTGGAAGCATTACATTTTCTAAAGCAGTAAACTCATGTAATAGATAGTGAAATTGGAATACAAACCCTAAGTTTTTATTTTTTAAAAAATCTTTATCTACATCTTTAGCATTAGTTATATCTAGACCATTAATTAATAGTTCACCTGAATCAGGTTTATCTAAAATCCCCATTAAATTAAGCAAAGTGGATTTTCCACTCCCTGATTTTCCTACTATAGATATAAAATCTCCTTTTCTTACCTCTAACTCTAAATCTTTTAATATATGTAAATTCTCATTTTTTTGTATATAGTGCTTATTTATTTTGCTCATTTTTAAAACTATTTCATTTTCATTATTCATATTTTAATGCCTCCTGAGTTTCTAATTTTGATGCTCTATAGGCAGGAAATATGCTAGATATAAGGATAATTAAAAAATTAGCGCTCACTATTATAAGTATCTCTTTTATAGAGATTATTACAGGGATTTTTTCTATATAGTATATAGAGCTAATTCCTGGTATTGAGTAATTTTTTATATACCATAAAATTAATAATGCGAATATTACTCCTAAAACTATCCCTAGAACTCCTAAAATTAGTCCTTGCAACATAAAGATTTTTGAAATATTTTTCTTAGAATAACCCATAGCCCTTAGGATCCCTATATCTTTTATTTTTTCTCTAACTAGCATATTAAGTGTAACCCAAACTACAAATCCTGCTATAACTACAATTAATGAAAAAACGATTATCATCACTGTTTTCTCTAAAGCTAAAGCAGATAAGAGATTTTTATTTAATTCACCCCAAGTTCTGCAGTATAAACCTAATTTTAATGAAATTTCTTTAGCTATTTTTTCTGCTGCATAAGGATCATTTAGTAGAATATCAAATTCATCAACTAAATCACCATTATAAGTTATGTATTGTGCAGCTTTAAGATTTATCATCACAACATTTGCATCATAGTCATAATACCCCGTTTGAAATACTCCTGTTACTTCAAATTTTATCTCCTTTCCATCTGGAGAGATTATTCCTATCTTATCGCCAACTTGAACCCCTGAATTATTAGACATTTCACTGCCTATTATGACACTGTTGTTGCTCTCTTTTATCTCTCCTATTATCATTTTTTCATCGAGTTTCATATATTTTTTTGCAGATTTCATATCAAAGCCTTGAATTTTAATCCCAGATACATAATCCCCCTGTCTGTTTTTAAACTTCATTATCCCTTGAGTGGGAATATTTGCAACAACACCTTTTACACCTTTTATACTTTCTATTTTTGCCTTTAATTCTTCATAATTTTCTATTTTTTTAGGTGGCTGATATCTTATATGGCTAGTGATAGATAGTACACTTTTTATCATATTTGAATCCAATCCATTTGAAATACCAATAGAAACTGTTAAAACTAAAATTCCTATCATTATCCCTATAATAGATACGATACTCTGCCTTTTTCTTTCTAATATATATTTTTTTGCAATAAAAAACTCTATCATTTTATTTATCCTTTTTAATTTTATTTTAGTACATCTTTTAATACTCTATCAATTTCTAACAGAGAGCTGTTTATATTTAACTGCTCTTTTATTATTTCTAATCTCTCTTTACTGTAATAAAAATTTTCATCTTTGAAATCTCTATTTATAATATTTAAAAATCTTTCTCCATAATTTTTAAATTTTTGATTACCTACTCCCCTTATTTTAAGCATCTCCCATCTCGTCTGAGGTTTTTTGTCAGAGAGTTCCATCAGCGTTAAATCTGAAAATATGTTATATGGAGCTACCCCCTCCTCTTTTGAAATTTTTTCTCTTAGCTCCAAAAATTCTTGGAATAGTTCATCGTTATAATAATCAAAAGTTACTTTTTCGCCTTTTTTTCTTTTTAAATTTTTTAAAGATTTTACTACATCATAAGCTTTCTTTGTTAAATTCAAAATAGGAAAACTTCCTGCACTTTGATAAAGATATTTCTCAGATATTAAAAAATTAACAAACTCCTCTAGCCACACTCTCTCTTTATCTTTCATTATTCCAAATGTACTAAGTGTTTGATAACCTTTTTTTTCAAGTTTTGTATCTAGTTTTCCCAGTAATATATTTACAAGAGAACTTACACCAATGCTCTCTTTAGCCCTTCCAATACATGAAAAAACCATCTGTGCTTCCTCTGTTAGTTCTTCTATATCTTTTACTCTAGAACAATTATAGCAATTTCCACAATAATTTTTTATTCTTTTTTCACCAAAATATTTTAAAATATATTCTCTATAACAACTCTCAATATATGCATAATCTACCATTTTATCCAATTTTTTTAATTTTATCTTTTTTATCTCTTGAGTTAATTCGGAATTATTTTCAATAAAATACTTATGAGTTCCCTCATCCTCTTCATAAAAAAGCAAAACTGCTTCTCCTGGAGCACCATCTCTCCCAACTCTTCCCATCTCTTGATAATAGCTTTCTATATCTTTTGGAATATTTCTATGAATTACATATCTGACATTTGATTTATCTATCCCCATTCCAAAAGCATTTGTAGCTATTATAATTTTTATCTCATCTTTTACAAATTTTTCCTGAGATTCTACTCTCTCTTCGTTAGTTAGACCAGCATGATATTTGGCAACATTAAAACCTTTTAATTTAAGATATGCATATAGACTATCCACCTCTTTTCTTGTAGTAGCATATATTATCCCCGATTTATTTTTATTCTCATTGATATATTTTACTATAAATGCTTCTGGTTCTTTCCCTCTTTCAACTTTCATATAAATATTGGCCCTATCAAAACTGTCAACATGAACATCATAATTGCTCATCTCCATTTTGGTGATGATATCCTCTTTAACTTCAGGAGTTGCTGTGGCAGTTAATGCTAAGACTTGAATCTTTTTTCCTATTTTTTTTGAAAATTCAGGAATAACTAAGTATGTTTTTCTAAAATCATGTCCCCATTGTGAGATGCAATGGGCTTCATCTATGGCTAATAAAGAGATTTTTATCTCTTTCATCATATTAATGAAACTTTCATTTTCCAATCTTTCAGGAGATACATATAATATTTTTATCTTATTATTTTTTATTTTTTTTATAATTTCAATGTACTCCTCTTTAGATAGAGAAGAGTTTAAAAAAGCTGACTGTATCCCTAAAATATCTAAAGCATCAACTTGATCTTTCATAAGGGAGATAAGTGGCGATACAACTATTGTCAACCCTTTAAATATAAGGGATGGAATTTGGTAACATACAGATTTCCCTCCCCCTGTGGCAATAATTCCCAAAGTATCTCTCCCTTTAAGAACTGACTCCACTATAGCTGTTTGTCCCTCTCTAAAATCATCATATCCATATATTGTTTTAAGAAGTTTTCTAGCCTCTTTAATCATAATTTCATCCTTCATAAAATATTTTTTATATTTCAGTATATCATATTTTTCATTAAATATTTCATATTAATTTTTGGATTTTTAAATAAAAAATAGAGGTTATAAAACCCCTATTTTTGCGTTAATATCTGATTATTTTAAAACTCAATTATACTATTCGCATTTAGAATATCCACAACTTCTGCAAGAGTAGCATCCACCAGTGATATCTATCTGCTCTCCACACTCAGGACAGTGAGCAACTTCTAAAGGGTTCACAGTTAATTCTATATTTTTTTGAACCTCTTTAATCTCCTCTTTTAACTCTTCCTCTTTAATTCTTTGAGCAGCTAATTGTGCATCTTTAAGTCCCATCTCTTGCTCAAATTTCTTAAGAACGTTAAGTATAGCTGTTGGGCATGTATTCCCTTTACCTATCTCTTTGTCTCTTGTTCTTGCTATAGCAAAAGATGTGCATCCGCTAACACCTTCTACTGCTCTTTCAAGCATAAATAAGTTTCCACCTAATCTTAAAATACCTGACATATAGATAGCTACAGCCTGGATATTTTTCTCACATCCACCCTCACCACTTCTAATTACATATAGATCTTGAATAGCTCTTTCTGACGGTGAATAACCTATCATCACTTTAAGTTTTCCACATCCTATTTTTAAAGAGTTTGGATAGTAAATAGTGTCATCTGCTATCTCTTTTAACTCCCCTCTAGGAAGTTCCATAGAACCTGCTATTAATGCATTGCTCACTGGCAACATAGTTTTTTCTGATTTTTTAGGCTCTACAGTCAGTATCCCCTCTCTTCTACAACCACTTCTATATATAGTTGCACCTTTAAGCCCATTTCTCCAAGCTTCTAAATATATATTTTCAACCTCTTCCACAGTTGTTTTATTAATTAAGTTTATAGTTGAAGAGATTGAGGCATCTATTCTTTTTTGCCATACTCCCTGCATCTTAATTCTATCTAATGGCTCTAAATTCTGAGCTGTAACATAGTAGTCAGGTAACTGTTCATCATCCTCTAACCCATTATCATCTAAATATTTTTTTGCTATTGGAGTAAACACTTTATAAAACTTATCCTCTCCGTGTAAGCTCTCTGTCTTTCTAGTATATGAAAATGCAAAGTTAGGTTCTATACCTGTACTCATCTGTAACATTGTACCAATTGACCCTGTTGGTGCTATTGTTAAAAGCTGTGAATTTCTAAGCCCATATTTTTTTACCAACTCTATTGTTTCAGGAGTTGCATTTTCATGTAAAAAAGGTGAAGCTAATACTTTATCTAATTTAAAATTAGGGTAAGCTCCCTCCTCTTTTGCCAATAAAGCACTTGCTTTTATTGCAGAATCTATCATTGTTTTTGCTACTTTATCACAAAATTCTAAAGACTCTGGAGTTCCATATTTTAATTTTAACTCTATTAGTAAATCTCCTACACCTAAAATTCCAAGACCGATTTGTCTCCAATCTCTTACTGATTCTCTTTGCTCTTCTAATGGATGCAGTGGTAACCCTTCATCTAAAACCTCATTTAAAGCTTTAACTCCGTTAGTTACTCCTTCTTTAAACTTTTCGAAATTAAATACACCATTTTCAATAAACGCAGGTAGAATCATAGATCCTAATAGACAGCTTCCACCTGCTGGTAATGGCTCCTCAGCACAAGGGTTAGTCCCTGCATATTCAAATTCTTCATCTTCACTTAAAAGGTTCCAACTTGAGATTCTATCCCAGAAAAGTACTCCTGGCTCTGCAAAATCCCAATTTTGTCTTGCAAACTCTCTAAAAAGCATTCTTGCATCTAACTCTTTCTCTATTACCTCTCCAGTATCTGCAACTTCATATCTAACAGTATAACTCTTTTTATCTATAACAGCATTCATAAAATTTTCATCTATTCTTACAGAGATGTTAGCTTTTTTTATTTTATCTAAATCAGATTTTATTTTAATAAAATCCTCTATATCAGGGTGATTAACATCAATAGAGATCATAAGTGCCCCTCTTCTACCCTTTTGACCTATTATATCTGTTGTAAGATTGTATAGGTCCATGAAAGATATAGCACCTGTTGTACTTTTAGCAGCATTATTTACAGAACTCCCTTTCGGTCTAAGTTTAGAGATGTCTACTCCACACCCTCCACCATATGAGTATGTTCTTGCTAATTTTTTTGCTGTTTCAAATATAGATTCAATGTTATCCTCTGGGGGAGCTATTACATAACAGTTTGAATATGTTATTTTTCTTCCTAATTTATGTAACCCTCTATTAGATAAGATTCTTCCTGCAAATATAAACTCCTTATTAAAAATCATATCCTTTATATAATCTTTTCCACCAGAGATTCTATTTACCCATTGTACAAAACTCTCTTCACCATTTTTATATTTTTTACTCCATATATCTTGTCCTAACTTATTGTTTTCTCCTAACCATTTTTCTACAGTCAATTTTTCCCCCTTAAAGTTTAGTAACTATTTTTTTTAACTTCACTTCTTTATATCTTATATCGAGGTTAGTATAGCACATTTTATTTTATTTTGTAAAAGCATTTTTTACAAAATATTGTGTTCATTTTTTATAACAACACTATATATAGTATATATTTGATTTTTTTATTTTCACAATTTCATTTTTTTTAATAAATTTTTTATTTTTTTTTAGCAATTTTATAAAAGTATTCTTATTATTTAAAATATATGATAAAATAACTAGATAAATAAATTTAAATTTTTTTAATGGAGGGTATTTTTAATACTTTATGAAACTAATAAACTACAGTGAACTTTTAAATGAAAAAAATTATATTTTAATAGATGTCCGTTCCCCTCAAGAGTTTATGCTAGAAGGGATTCCTGGAGCGATAAATATCCCTATTTTACTGGATAATGAAAGAGTAGAAGTGGGGACAGCTTACAAGCAAGTATCTCCAGAAGCTGCTAAGATTTTAGGAATAAACTTTATCTCTAAAAGGCTTCCTGAAATTTTCCAAGAGATTAATAACCTTTCCAAACAATATAAAAAAATTGTTTTTTACTGTGCAAGAGGGGGGATGAGAAGCAGCAGTATAACTTCATTGTTTCTATCTTTGGGTTATAAAGTTTTTAAACTTAATGGTGGTTATAAATCTTACAGGGATTTTATAATGGAGGAGCTTCCAAAACTAAACCAAGGGGTTAAATATATTGTTATCCATGGAAGAACCGGTGTAGGTAAAACTAAACTCCTTAACTCTCTAGAGAACAAAGGCTACAGTGTCTTAGACCTTGAAAGATTTGCCGATCACAAAGGTTCTTTTTTCGGTGGTCTTTGTGAAAAAAGGGTTCAAAGCCAAAAAAGATTTGATTCTCTTCTTTATGACTTTTTTTCTAAGAATAGACCTACATATGTTCTAGCTGAAAGCGAAAGTAAGCGGATAGGTAATGTATATATCCCAGAATGTATCCACCAATCTCTTTTACAAGGTATTCACATATTTGCCGACACAACTATTGAACATAGAGTAAAAATTGTTATGGAGGATTACACTAACACTGAAAAAGAATCAATTAAAGAGTGTATTTTAAAATTGAGTAGATATGCATCTAAAGAATATGTGGATACCCTTCTTAAACTTCTAGATGAGGGTAATCTTTCTGAAATTTCAAAATTACTTATGACAGATTACTATGATGCGTTATACCAAAAAAGTATTGATAAGTATCATTTTGAAAATAGAGTTTTTTATGAAACTATTGAAGAGGGAAGCGAAAAAATAATATCATTTTTAGATAAGAACGGTATCTTTCTTTCCACTGAAGAAGAGCCATTAAATGGATGATCTTTTAGTTTAAATAAAAAAGATTTAATTTAAACTAAAAAAATGTTGACATTAATTTTTTTTTCTGTTAACATGATTTCAATAATAAAATATAAGGGAGGTCCTACAGTGACTACAATAAATTTTTTAAGGAGAAGCAGGTAAAGATTTTAATATAAATGTTCAAATTGACATTTATATAATTTTTATTTGCAAAATATCTTAATAGATATTTTTTCTTAAAATATTTGGTTACTGTTAGACCTCTTTTTTTTATATAATTTTATATTCAACTATTAATGATGGAGTACCTCCATTGTTCTTAGGATATTTTATTATATTCAGGAAAAGTCTAAACACAGTAATACAAATATTACTGTGTTTTTTTTATATAACAAACTAAACAATTAAAAAGGAGTAAAATTATGGAAATTATAAAAGAAAAAGTTGTTTTAGCATATTCTGGAGGTTTAGATACATCTGTTATTATTCCTTGGCTTAAAGAGAACTATAACGAAATAGAAGTTATAGCTGTGGCTGTAGACGTTGGGCAAAAAGAGAATTTCAAAGAAGTTGAAGAAAAAGCATATAAAATTGGAGCTTCTAAATTTTACCTTGTAGATAAGAAAAAATCATTTGTAGAAGATTATATTTTCCCAACATTAAAAGCAGGAGCAAAATATGAAAATAAATATCTACTTGGAACTTCTACAGCAAGACCATCAATAGGGGAAGCATTAGTAGAAGTTGCACATAAAGAAAATGCTAAATACATTGCACATGGTGCAACAGGAAAAGGAAACGACCAAGTTAGATTTGAATTAGCTATAAAAGCTCTAGATCCTTCAATTAAAATTATAGCTCCTTGGAGAATTTGGGATATAAAGTCAAGAGAGGAGGAGATTGCATATTTAGAATCAAAAGGGATTGCACTACCTTTTGATAAAAAATCACCTTACAGCAGAGATGAAAATCTTTTCCATGTAAGCCATGAGGGGTTTGATTTAGAGAAACCAAGCAACGAACCTAATTTTGAAAATGTTCTTCAAATAGTTACACCTTTAGAAAAGACACCTGATCAAGGTGAGTACGTAACAATTGAATTCGAAAAAGGGATTCCTACAAAATTAAATGGAGTAGCTATGGATGGTGTTACACTTATTAATGAACTTAACTTAATTGGTGGAAAACACGGAGTTGGTATTTTAGACATTGTTGAAAACAGATTAGTAGGTTTAAAATCTCGTGGAGTATATGAGACACCTGGTGGAACAATACTATACTTTGCACATGAAGAGTTAGAGCACTTATGTCTAGATAAAGAGACTCTTCATTCTAAGCAAAATCTTTCAAATGAATTTGCTAAATTAGTTTACAATGGACAATGGTTTACAACAATTAGAAAAGCATTATCGGCATACGTAGACGTTACACAAGAGTATGTAACTGGTGAAGTAAAAATAAAACTATACAAAGGAAATATGGTATTAGCTGGAACAAAATCTGAATATTCTCTATACTCAGAAGAGTATTCTACATTCGAAAAAGATTCAGTTTATAATCAACATGACGCTGAAGGATTCATCAATTTATTTAGGCTTTCTATAAAAATAGAATCTCTTCTAAGAAACAGTAAAAAATAAAATATTTTTATATTAATCAAAGGGGGTGTAAAATGCAATACTTTTCAGGCAGATTCAAAGAAAAAGCTAGTGATCTTATTTTAGACTTTCATTCATCTATTAAATTTGACCAAAGGCTTTATAGATATGACATTATGGGGAGCATTGCCCATGTAAGAGGTTTAGGGAAACAAAATATAATAGACAAAAGTGATCAGGAATTAATCGAGGCAACTTTAAGAGAAATCCTTCAAGATATTGAAGATTCTAAAATAATTTTTTCCTTAGAGTATGAAGATATTCATATGAATATTGAAAAAATACTTATTGATAGAATAGGTGATATTGGTAAAAAACTTCATACTGGAAGAAGTAGAAATGACCAAGTGGCAGTTGATATGAAACTTTTTACAAAAGATGAAGTAAAAAAAATTCAATCATACATTTTAGAACTGATTGAAACTCTCCATGAAATCTCAAGCAAAAATATAAAAACATATATGCCTGGATTTACTCATTTGCAAAAAGCTCAACCGATCTCTTTTAGTCACTATCTTCTTGCTTATATAGAGATGTTTAAAAGAGATTATGCAAGACTGAACAACGCTTTTGATTTATTGAATACCTCACCTCTTGGTGCAGCAGCATTAGCAGGAACAACATATCCATTAGATAGAAAATATGTAAGTGATATTTTAGGTTTTAAAGAACCTACATGGAATAGTATCGATAGTGTAAGTGACAGAGACTACCTAATTGAGATAATGAATAGCTTAGCTATTATAATGATGCATCTTTCTAGATTTTCTGAAGAAATTATCATATATAGTTCTAACGATTATGGCTATATTGAAATAGGGGATTCATTCACTACAGGAAGCAGTATTATGCCACAGAAAAAAAATCCTGATGCTGCTGAACTAATAAGAGGGAAAACTGGTAGAGTATATGGTGATTTATTCTCCCTTTTAACTACAATGAAAGGGATCCCCCTTGCATACAATAAAGATATGCAAGAGGACAAAGAAGCTTTCTTTGATAGTGTAGATACTGTTAAAGGGTGTCTAGAAGTGTTTATCGGTATGCTAAAAACAATAAAAATAAAAGAAAAAAGAGTTTTAGAGGCATTAAATGACGGCTTTATAAATGCAACTGATGCAGCTGATTACTTAACTTTAAAAGGGATTAGCTTTAGAGATGCTTACAAAATAATTGGAGGAATTGTAGCATACTCTATTGAATATAACTATACATTAGATACACTACCCCTGGAAAAATATAAGGAGTTTTCTAATAAATTTGAATCAGACATATACAGTGTAATCTCAATTGAAAATTGTGTAGAGAAAAGAAATACTCTAGGTGGTCCATCTAGTGAGAGTATCACGCTACATTTAGAATCTTTAAAAAGTTTTATTGAAAGTGAAAAAGGTGCTCTTATGAGCTATAAATTAAATGGCATTTTAGAATAATAAAATATGTTTTATAAAAAAAAAGGAGTTGATTGTTATGAAAAAATTATTATTAGTTATCTGTTTAGTATTATCTACAGTTTTAATCGGTTGCGGGAAAAAAGCTGAGGAGAAAAAAGTTTATCACGTTGGAACAAATGCTGAGTATGCACCATTTGAGTATCTTGAAAATGGAAAAATCGTAGGATTTGATATTGAACTTTTAGAGACAATTGCAAAGAAAGTTGGTATTGAAATTCAATGGGATAATATGAGTTTCGACGGATTAATCCCTGCTTTACAAAGTGGTAAAATTGATATGGCAATTGCTGCTATGACTGTTACTGAAGCTAGAATGAAAACTGTTAATTTCTCTGCACCTTATCAGGAGTCTCCTACAACTTTCTTAACAACTACAGAGAGTACTTTCAATGACATGAAAGATATAAAAGGTAAAAAATATGGTGTTCAGTTAGGAACTACACAAGAGGTTATTGCCAGTGGAATTGAAAATGCTGAAATTGTTACTTATACATCTGTTGCTGTAGCTATTTTAGATCTAAAAGCTAATAAACTAGATTCTGTACTTGTTGATAAATCTGTTGCAAATAATTTCATCGGAGCTAATTCTGGTATAAAATCAATTGGAGATTATCAAGGTGAATCAAAAGCAATTGCATTTAATAAAAATTTTGATAAAGAGTTATTAGAAAAAATAAATAAAGTTATTGAAGAGATGAAAAAAGATGGTTCTCTTGATGCATTAGGAAAAAAATATAAAATTTAATCACATAACCCCTTAATTAAAAAATGGAGTGCTTTATAGCACTCCATTTTATTAAATTTTTTTTAAAAGGGATATAAGCTGTTCATACTCCTTATCAGTCAAATTTTTACCTAAAAGATCATCAAGCTTCTGTAAAATAGAAAATATAACTGGTTTCAACTCTATTGCTTTTTCTGACAAATATACATTATATGCTCTTTTGTCCTCAGAATTTCTAACTCTAAAAATAAATCCCTGTTCTTCAAGTTTTTTTATTGATTTTGTAGTATTTCCTTTATCAATATTAAATGTCTGACTAAATTCATCCTGCCTTACTCCGTCAGTACTGTATAAAAGCATTAAAAACATGAGTTGCCCTGGGGCTATATCACAATTATGCTCAGATAGCTCTTTTGTAAGAAAAAGATGTGCTCTTCTAGATATTTTCCCAATATATCTTCCTATTGTATCTCTATGCCTCAAATCCAATATTCCTCCACTTAATTTTTTTAATTAATCGTAATCAATTAAATATCTTATAAGCTCAACTTCCGGTCTAACTTCTGATTTATCATCATCTAAATAGTGAGCCCCCTGCTCAAAAGCAATATCTACTAGCCCTCTATAATCACCTACATAAGATATTTCAATCTTAGTTTCACCAAAATTTAATCCAATTTTAGATATCTCTTTTGTAAATTTTTTTAAATCTTCTACTGAAAATTTTTGTCTGTTCATATAATCTTTAAACAGTACTATTATATTTTGAATCTTTACTAGACTTTTACAATTTTTTCCATACAACTCTGTTAACCTTTCTAATAGTTTATCCAAAGATACTTTCATATCATCTGGCAGATCATATTTTTCATAACTCCAAGATATCTGTCTTGGAAATGTTTCTGAATAATAATATTCTAAAAACTCCTTACCAGAATTAAATGCTCTTACTGTTGATAAGCTGTACCACTCTTTTTCATGTTTTTCATACTCTATATCTAAAGACAATATTTTATCCAAATCTTTCTCATCTTCAAAAATATATTTCTCACTATTCCAAGTTACATATTCCTGATTTGTTTGCATATATCCTCCATTTTTTTTAATTATATGACAATTATACATTATAACTGTAAAAATAACTAGTTTTTCTCTACATTATTCACTAACATAAAATTTTGATTTTTTTAATTTTATAGACAATTGAAAATTTTTAATGTAAACTAAAAATAGGGTATTTTAATTTGGATAACAGTTTATTTTATATCTAATGGAGGTTTATTTCATGGAAAGAAAAAATATCATCACATTTCAAGGTACACCATTAACATTAGTAGGTGAAGAGATTAAAGTTGGAGCAGTTGCACCAGATTTTACAGTAACTAAAAATAACCTTTCACAAATGTCATTATCAGAGTTAAAAGGAAAAGTTATTATTATATCAGCTATGCCTTCTGTTGATACGGGTATTTGTGAATTACAAACTATGAGATTCAATGAAGAAGCAAAAAATCATAAAGATGTTTTTGTTATGACAATATCTATGGATCTGCCATTTGCCTTAAGCAGATTTTGTGCAAATAAAGGGATTGAAAACGCGATAACTGTTTCAGATTATAAAGATAGAGAGTTTTCTCATAAATATGGTTTCTTTATTAAAGAGTTAGCTCTTACTTCAAGAGGTATTGTTGTTATAGATAAAAATGGAGTTGTAAAATATGTACAATATGTTAATGAAATAGCTACTGAACCAAACTATGATAAAGCATTAGAAGTTGCAGTATCTCTTATTTAGCAATATTTGTAACTTAGATTTTTTTATAAATATAGATAAAAATAGGACTGCTTTTATTCTAGCAGTCCTATTTTTTAATTTATTTTATGAATCCACTTGCAACTACAAATTTCTCTTTATCATAAAGAACTAATCCCTGCCCTGGTGTTACCGCTCTTACTTTTCCATCTAAAATAGTAACTAACGCATTTTTTTCATTTAAAATTTCTACTTTACATTTATGCAGTGCATCTCTAGAACGAGTTTTTGCATAAAGCTCTAAATTTTCTAACTCTTTTAAACTATCAACAGCTAATAAGTTCATATTTTTAATTTCAATTTTATCTCTTAATAAATCTTCATTGCTACCTACAACAATTTCATTTCTTTTTTTATCCAATTTTACTACATAATATGGGGTATCACTTGAAATCCCTAGCCCTTTTCTCTGACCTATTGTATAAAATGAAAGACCGTTGTGTTTCCCTAATATTTTACCTTCTTGATCCACTATATTTCCAGGATTAAGAGCTTCTCCACAGCTTTGCTCAATTAAAAATTCTTTAAGCATTCCATCATCTACAAAACAGATCTCTTGTGAATCTTTTTTTGCATAAACACGTACTCCTAACTCTTTTGCCAACTCTCTTACTTGGGTTTTTTCTAATTCACCAATAGGAAAGACAATATATTTTAAATACTCTTTTTTTATCTGTGATAAAAAATAAACTTGATCTTTTTTATCGTCATCACCCATTGAGATTTTCCCATCTACTAATCTCGCATAATGCCCTGTGGCCATAAAATCTGCACCTTTAGATCTTGCAAAATCTATTAAATCACCAAATTTTATATTTCTATTGCAAATCATACATGGATTTGGTGTTTTCCCATCAATATATTCCTTTACAAAATAATCTATAACTTTCTCTTTAAAAGATTTTGTTGCATCATATACATAATGTTCTATCCCTAAATCATCGGCTATTTTTTTTGCATCAGCATCCTCATCTTTGCAAGTTCTCATAGTTATACCTATAATATTGTACCCTTGCTTTTTTAAAAGATACGCTACAGTTGAAGAATCAACTCCCCCACTCATTGCCACAGCAATTTTTATATTTTTATTTTCATCTCTATATTGAAATAGATTATTTTTAATATCAAGCACTCTATATTTCCTCCCTTGTAGTTACTTATTGTAAAACATTTTTTAAAATTAAAAAATGTTTCACTGCAGTGAATACAATTGTTGTTCCAAAACCAAAAATAGCCAATCCTGAATATTTTGTAACTTTCATTATCATTTCATGGTTAATAGTTTTTCTCCAATGGTATAATATGTAAGTCGTTGTAAACCAAAGAGCTGCTCCACCTAAAAATATTCCTGAAGCATATGTAAAAGCTGATTCTACTTTAAAATTAAAATTTGAAACTATCATCTGGTTAAGTTCTGGAGAAACAGGTAATACTTTATCAGAAATAGAATAAAATGCAATCATTACTAAGATTGATGAAATATTAAAAATTGCACAGATCATAGTTGTCAAATACCCTTGAATTAATCCGCCTTTTCTCTCTTTTAACTGTGCTGCTTCAGTTTTTTTAAAGAATTTTTTTGTACCAACACTAATTAAAAATGCTCCCACTACTCCTGCAAGAAGCGGACCATATTTTTCAATGTCATCCCTTAAAATATTTATGAAAAGAAATGCCACCAGTCCATATACAAAGTCAATTGTTACCATACCTAACGCTGATGTATACCCTTCTTTTTCCCCTTCAACTAATGTTTTTTCCATACAATATATCCCAATGGGTCCAAAAGGCAAAGAAAGAATTAAACCTGTCATAATCCCTTTTATAAAAATTACCATCATAAATTTCGTCACCTTTCCTTATTAGTTTTATTTAAAATTTTATTTTTTTAAGTATCTCTTCAATCTAGCTAAAATCATATCTATAGCAACTTTATTTTCTCCACCACGTGGAACTATTATATCTGCATATCTCTTACTCGGTTCACAAAACTCTAAATACATAGGTTTTACTGTTGTTAGGTATTGATTTTTTATACACTCAAAACTTCTTCCTCTCTCTGTTATGTCTCTTTCTATCCTTCTAAGCAGCATCTCATCTGCATCAGTATCTATAAAAATTTTCATATCAAAAAGGTCTCTAATCTCTTTCACAGCAAAAATCAATATCCCCTCTACTATAATTATTTTTGAAGGGTGCACCAACTCAGTATTCTTTTTTCTTGAATGAGTTTTAAAATCATAGATAGGTTTTTCTATCTCTTTTCCATTTTTTAAATCTAATATCTGGTTTTTCATAAGTTCAAATTCTATTGAATCAGGGTGATCAAAATTAGTTAAAGCTCTTTCTTCAAATTTTAAATGAGATATCTCCCTATAATAAGAATCTTGTTCTATTAAAACGGCATCTTCTCTAGAAAAAACTTTTACAAGGCTATTTGCTACAGTTGTTTTTCCACTTCCGCTTCCTCCAGCAACTCCGATTATAATGCATTCTTTCATTTATCCTCCAAAAACTCATATATTCATCAATTTTATATTTAATTACACATTTATTATATTATATAATATTAACCATTAAATATCAATCTATTATAATTATAATTTTTTATTTATGACTACACTTTAATAATACTTATAACTGTTGATTTTTTCCACCATTTCTTATATAATGTGTAGTAAATTAAAATTATTAGGAGGGTACAATGGAACAAAAATTTAAAAGAAATTTTTCTATCATTGCTCATATAGATCATGGTAAATCCACAATAGCTGACAGGCTTTTAGAAATCACAGGAACTGTTACTCAAAGGGATATGAAAGAGCAGCTGCTTGATTCTATGGAGCTTGAAAGAGAAAAAGGGATTACTATTAAAGCACAAGCAGTTACGCTTTATTATAAAGCTAAAGACGGGAATACTTATGAGCTAAATTTAATAGATACTCCAGGACATGTAGATTTCATTTATGAAGTTTCTAGATCTTTATCTGCATGTGAAGGTGCTCTTCTTATTGTTGATGCCGCTCAAGGTGTTGAAGCTCAAACTTTAGCAAATGTTTATCTTGCTATTGAAAATAATCTTGAAGTTGTTCCAGTTATAAATAAAATAGATCTTCCTGCTGCAGATGTTGAGAAAGTAAGAACTGAAATTGAAGATATTATAGGAATCCCTGCAGATGATGCTGTTCTTACTTCAGCCAAATCTGGTATAGGTATTGATGAACTTTTAGAAGCCATAGTAAAGAAAATTCCAGCTCCAAATTATGATGAATCGGCGCCTTTAAAAGCACTTATATTTGACTCTTTATTCAACGATTATAGAGGAGTTATAACTTACGTTAAAGTTTTAGAAGGTTGTATTAAAAAAGGGGACAAAATTAAAATTTGGTCTACTGGTAAAGAGTTTGACGTACTTGAGTGCGGAATCTTCTCTCCAGTTATGAAGCCTCAAAATGAACTATCTTCTGGTTCAGTTGGATATATAATAACAGGTATTAAAACAATTCAAGACACTCAAGTAGGAGATACTGTAACTCTTGCAAACAACCCATGTGAATACCCTTTAGAAGGGTTTAGACCTGCTCAATCAATGGTTTTTGCTGGAATTTACCCTATATCTACTGATGATTATGTAGATTTAAGGGAAGCTTTAGAAAAACTTCAACTGAATGATGCATCTCTTACATTTTTACCTGAGACATCTCTTGCTTTAGGATTTGGATTTAGATGTGGATTTTTAGGACTTTTACATATGGAGATTATTGTAGAAAGATTAAGAAGAGAGTATGATATCGATCTTATCTCTACTATGCCGTCTGTTGAATACAAAATTAATTTTGAAAATGGTGATACTTTAGTTATTGATAACCCTTGTGAATTCCCAGAAGGGGGAAAAGGAAAAGTAAGAGTTGAAGAGCCTTATATTAAAGGAAATATAATTACACCTAAAGACTATGTTGGAAATGTAATGGAGTTATGCCAAGAAAAAAGAGGTATCTATATTGATATGAAATTTATAGATGATACTAGAGCTATGGTTACTTATGAATTACCTCTTGGTGAGATTGTTATAGATTTTTACGACAAACTGAAATCTAGAACAAGAGGATATGCATCATTTGAATATGAAGTTATTGGTTATAAAGAAGCTGACCTAGTTAAAGTTGATATCTTAGTTAGTGGAAAACCTGTAGATGCTTTTTCATTTATTGCTCACACTGATCATGCATATGGTAGAGGTAGACTTATTTGTGAAAAATTAAAAGATATTATTCCAAGACAGCAATTTGAAATTCCTATTCAAGCTGCAATGGGAGCAAAAATTATAGCTAGAGAGACTATTAAAGCCTACAGAAAGAATGTTATTGCTAAATGTTATGGTGGAGATATCTCTAGAAAGAAAAAACTATTAGATAAACAAAAAGAGGGTAAAAAGAGAATGAAACAGATAGGAAATGTTGAAATCCCTCAAGAAGCATTTGTGTCAGTATTAAAACTTAATGATTAATTTATTTAAATTGAAATAATAAAAAGGGTTGGAAGTATCTCTTGAGCTTCCAACCCTTTTTTACTTATATTAGCGATTTTAATTTATTTATGAATTTATCTATATCCTCTTTAACTGTATCAAATGATGTTACAAATCTAACCTCAGATTTCCCCTCATCCCAAATATAGAAGTAACAGAACTCCTGCATCTCCTTTAAAATCTCCTTAGGCAGAATTGCAAAAATTGTATTACCTTTTACTTCATTAGTTACTGTAATTTCAATCTCTTCCAGTTTTTCAGCAAAATATTTTGCCATATCGTTTCCATTTTTAGCGTTTATATACCATAAATTTCCATTTAAATACTCTATATATTGTGCTGATATATATCTCATTTTTGAATGAAGCTGCATATTTTGTTTTCTTAATCTAGCAAAGTCCTTTGCTAACTCTTTATTAAAAAATACAGTAGCTTCTCCAAACATAAGCCCATTTTTAGTTCCTCCAAAAGATAAAACATCAACCCCTAAATCACCTGTCATCTCTTTTAAACTACAACCTAGTGCCACTGCAGCATTTGAAATTCTTGCTCCATCCATATGAAAATACATATTATTTTCTTTTGCAAACTTTGCCACAGCTTTTAACTCTTCCAATGTATATATTGTTCCAAACTCTGTAGTTTGTGATATTGAAACTAAATCTGGGCTTGGTTTATGGTATGTTCCTTTATATGATAAATATTTTTTTGCACCCTCTAAATCTAATTTTCCATCACTGCCTGGAACTATTAAAAGCTGCATCCCTGTTATTTTTGAAGGGGCTCCAGCTTCATCTGTAAATATATGTGCTGTGTCAGCACAAACTACAGAAGTTGCTTTTCCTTTAGAAGCTTCTAAAGCCATTACATTAGAACCTGTTCCGTTGTAAACAAAAAATACTTCTACATCACCAAAAATTTTTCTAAAAGCATCTTCTGCTTTTTTAGTATATGAGTCTTCTCCATAAGCAAAATCATGGCCTACATTTGCATTGTTCAGTGCTTCCATTATTTTTTGATGTACTCCACTATAATTGTCACTTGCAAAATATTTTTTCATCTTCTCCCCCCATATTTTTATTTAATTTCTTATATTACTGTATAAATCTCCCTGTACATTTTTAGTATAAACTATTTTATTTTTTTTATCAATTTTTTATTAATTTATTGCCATATATTATATTTTTATTTTTAATTATGCTATAATTAATTAATAAATATGATTTGGAGGAGCTATGAAAAAATTAAATTTATTAATTATCCTATTATCTATATTATGCTTAACAACTTTCACTTCGTGTTCTTCTTTAGAAGCTTCAAAAAAAGTCTCTATTGAAAAACAATTAAACAATGAAAAATTTCTCTTGATTTCTCCATACTTAAGCAACCGGATTTTTATCGCTTTTGCTGACAATAGAGTTAATGGTTACTCTGGCGTTAATAGGTTCATGGGTGGCTATAAAATCAATGGAGATAATATTTCAATGGGTCCTCTTGCCTCTACTATGATGGCTGGTCCTGTTGAAGATATGGTTAGAGAAACTTATATCTTATCTGTTTTGAACAGCGCTACGAAAGTCTCTTTTAATGAAGATGTAGTAACATTCTCTACTGAGGATAACCAATTTTTGAAATTTAAGAAAACAAAAAAATAGAGCTTACGCTCTATTTTTTTTAAAATATATGTCCTAATCTAAACGATGTGATTAAATCATCAGTGTCATCAGTAATTGCAGTAAATATATCTAAGGCAACATATAAATCTTTTTCTATATAATATGCTAAAGTACCTCCAAAAGATACTCCATCCTTATAAGAGTCAAAAGTAGAAATTTCTCTTTTTAACCCATTCTCTTCCACTGTGATCTCATTATCATCATTAAGAACATCAGTATACTTTCCAAATAGTTTCAGCTCAATTTTTTCAAATTTAATATCATAATCTAAACCTAAATTAAATTTAGTGTAGTTTTCAATAGTTTTATCATAACTAACATTGCTATAAGAATAATTGTCTGAATAGACTCTAGATCCTTCTAAAGAAACATAAGGATATAATTTATTTTTTTTACAAATTGTAAAAAACTTTCCACCCTCTATCCCCACTAAAAGATTATCCTTGTCTCCGCTTTTATCATTATCCCCTAAAGCGCCACCTATATAAGTAATTAGCATATAATCATTTTTATTATACCCTAAATATGCATTTACGCCTAAAGTCTCTGCATCATCTTTTCCAAAATCTTCATCATAATCTATCTCACTACGTAAATAACCAAAAGATACTCCTGTTAACCACATGCTATTTCCAGTTGTATTAAATTCACTGGAAGTCCCTGTTACAAACCCTTGAGTTTTTGCTGAATAGCCTCTATAATCACTATTTTTATCAAATTCACTAGTCCCGTTGACATACTCTATATTTTGTATACTTCCAGATAATCCAAATTTATTATCCTCTGAAGAGGCCAAATCTTTTCTCATATACGATTTTCCTTTTTCAGTAATATAATATGAATTTATTTCATTTAAATTATTACTTTTAAAATTATTTGAATACCCTACTGTGTAGCATGCAGCTAGTAGAAAAAGGCATAATATTTTTTTCATTTTAGATAATCCTCCGCAAATTTAATCATTATATACTCTTTATTCAAATTATTATAACACAATTAAAAAAAAATATGAAATTTTATACAAAAAAAATCCTAAGAATAAACATTTCTTAGGATTTTAGTGTTTTATATATTTTACTCTATAGTAACGCCATATAATTTATGGTGTCCTGCAGGGTTTAATTTAAAGTTTTTAACATGATTTTGGTATCCAGCATTTTGCTTAGGATATGCTAATGTGAATACAGGTAAATCTTCTTGAATTATGTTTTGGATCTCAGCATAGATTGCTAATCTCTCTTCAGGGTTAGTAGACATTTTCCCTTTTTCAAATAACTCGTCAACTTTTGGATTAGAGTAGAATGATCTGTTTCCAGCTCCACCTTGAGTATGAGTATTGAATAAAGCGTTCATTCCATAGTCAGCATCTCCTGTTACAGTTACCCATCCCATTATGAAAGCATCTTGCTCTCCTTTAGCTGTTCCATCTAAGAATGCTCCCCATTCAACAGTTTCTATTGTAATTTTGATTCCAACTTGGTTTAATTGATCTTGCATAATTGTAGCAATATCTCTTCTTTGAGGGTTATCATTTACCCAGATTTTAAACTCTAAACCTTTTTCATATCCAGCTTCTTTAAGTAAAGCTTTAGCTTTTTCAATATTTTGAGTATATACTGGTGTTGTTTTTTCAGAGTGTCCAAATACTAATGGTCCAATTGGAGCATTAGCTACAGTTGCTGCACCTTTGAAAACAGTATCAACTATTGGTTGTCTATCTAAAGCATATGCAATTGCTTGTCTTACTCTCTTATCTTGGAACATAGGTTTTTTAAGGTTAAACCCTAAATATGTCATTCCTAAAGATGGCTCTTCTACTAAAGCCATAGTTTTTGAATCTTTAATTAATTTTTTATCCATAGGATCTATATCATAAGAAACATCAATCTCTTTAGTTTCTAATCCTATAGCTCTATTTGTCCCTTCTGGAACATTTCTGAACACAACTTTATTTAAAGTAGATACACCTTTATAATAATCTGGGTAAGCTTTTAAAGTGATTGCATCCCCTGAAATCCATTTTTCAAAAGCAAATGCTCCTGTTCCTATTGGATTTTGTCCATAAGCTGCACCAGCTGCTTTTACAGCCTTTTCATTTAAAATAGATGCTGCTGTATGTGCTAAGTGGTTTAATAATGGCCCGAAAGCTTCCTTTGTTGTAACTTTTACTGTATAATCATCTACTACTTCAACTTTATCAATAGCTTCAACTATATGTGATACTTGTGGTGATGCTAACATTCTGTCTAAAGAGAATTTTACATCTGAAGCTTTTAACTCCTCTCCATTGTGGAATTTAACTCCTTTTCTTAAATGGAATATAGTTGTTTTTGGATCTGGATTTTCCCATTTTTCAGCAAGAGCTGGTTGAGGCATCATTTTTTCATCTTGGTCAACTAATCTATCATAGATTTGTGCTGATACTCTTGATGATGGCTGATCGTTAGTTCCGTGTGGATCCAAACTTTTAGCATCCGCTCCTTGAGCTATTACTAAAGCTTCTTTTGTTACTTTTATAGCTCCTTCTTTTGCTTCTTCTTTTTTACCTCCACATGCAACAACAAGTGCTGACATTAGAGTGATGCAAAATAAGTTTCTTAAAAATTTTTTCATATTTCACCCCTTAAAAATATTATAATATGCTTATATCTATTATCTTACTTCTTTTTAATATTTTGTCAAGGAAATTCATAGTATAAATTATATTTTTATTGTATTATTTCTATACTTTTATACTTATTATATGTAAAATTTTTTTTCATATATTAATTTTTATCATTTTCTTCACATTTTTTTTCCATATCCATCAGTTCTAGTCTTCTTATATTATCCCCTTTTAATATAAAAATAAGATTTTCAACCAAATGAGTTATATGATCTGAAACTCTTTCAAATTTTCTATCTAAAAGTAAAAGTAGTGTTCCACTTTCTATTATTGAATAATCACTTTTCATTATCTCTACTAAAAATTTAGTATTTTCTTTTACATACTGATCAATCTCTTTATCCATTGCCAGTAAAGCATATAAGGAGTTAATATCTTCATTTACAACTGTAGTAATATAGTTTTCATAAATTTTTTTTATTTTTTTCAACAAAGGTAAAAATTTATCGTACAAGTAAACTGTAATGTTATTTTCAGATTTTTCAAGTTGCTTTAGAATAGCCAATCCACCTTTTAAAAGATCACCCATTCTTTCAATCAATCTAGCAGAATCTATATACATTATAAGTTTTCTCAAATCTCTAGCAGTTGGTTGAAACCTTGCTATTAGCACTATTGCTTCCTCTTTTACATCCTGCTCTAAATTATTTATTGCTGTCTCAACCATTAAACTTTCACCAAGCATTGCCTGAGTAACTTTCCCACCCTCAAGTGCCTCTATACTTATATCTAAAGTTCTATTTAAATTTTTTAAAAGTTCCAAATATGTTTTATCTAAGGCTTCTAACTTCATTCTAAATTTTGTCATGCTGTTCCTCCACTCATTTTTTTGTATTTATAACCCTAAATTTATATGTTTTCTTACTCTTCATCAAATTATTTTTAATTTTATCCGAATTTTCCAGTAATATAATCCTCTGTTTTTTTATTCTTAGGGTTTGTAAAAATCAATGCTGTTCTATCAAACTCCTCTAATACACCTTTGTAGAAAAATCCTGTATAATCTGAAATTCTCGAAGCTTGCTGCATATTATGTGTAACTATTACAATAGTATAATCCTTTGCCAGTTCACATATTAACTCCTCAATCTTTGCTGTTGATATAGGATCTAAAGCCGATGTAGGTTCATCCATTAAAAGTACTTCCGGGTTTACTGATATAGCTCTAGCGATGCAAAGTCTTTGCTGTTGACCTCCAGATAGACTAAGTGCAGATTTGTGTAAACAATCTTTAACTTCATCCCAAAGTGCAACTGCTTTTAAAGATTTTTCTACTATCTCTTCTAATTTATTCTTATCTTTTTCCCCATGTAATTTAGGGGCATAAACTAAATTTTCATATATTGATTTTGGAAATGGATTTGGTTTTTGAAATACCATCCCCACTTTTTTTCTAAGCTCAACTAAATCATAGTTACTATCAAATATATTTATACCATCTAATTCTATATTTCCTTCATATTTAACATTACTTATAAGATCATTCATTCTATTTAAAGATCTTAAAAATGTCGATTTCCCACAACCAGATGGTCCTATTAAAGCAGTTACTTTATTTTTAGGAATAGTCATATTTATATCATTTAATGCTTTGAATTGGTCATAATAGAAATTAAAATTACTTATTTTTATTCTTGCATCTAAAATTTTTTCTTCACTTATACTTTTTATCATTTTTCCTCCATTTATTTATATATTCTATAATTCTACTATTTATACTAGAAATTAATCTTTACTAAATTTTTTTCTTAAAAGTCCTCCAATTATATTAAATCCTACGCTTATAAATACTAATATGAACAGTGTTCCAAATATTATTGTTTCTGGCATATTAGGTACTTGTGTAGAGATTACAAATAGATGATAAGGCAATGCCATAACTTGTTCAAATATAGATTCAGGTAAAAATGGTAGGTAAAATGCTACTGCCGTAAACATTATTGGAGCCGTCTCCCCAGCTGCCCTAGATACGCTTAATATTACTCCTGTTAATATTCCAGGTAATGCTGCTGGTAATATTACTTTTGCAATAGTTTCCCACTTTGTAGCTCCTAACGCCAATGATGCTTCCCTTAAACTGTTAGGAACATTAAACAATGCCTCTTTTGTTGAAGTTATTATCACAGGAAGACACATTAAACCTAAAGTTAAAGAACCTGCTACAATAGAAATAGGCATTTTGAAATATATTATGAACAGTGACATTCCAAATAACCCATAAATTATACTAGGTATTCCAGCTAAATTCATTATTGTTAAATTTATAATTCTTGTAAATAGATTATCCTTTGCATACTCTACTAAATATACTCCTGTAAATACTCCAAAAGGCACCGAGAAAATAATTGTTCCTAGAGTCAGTGATAATGTCCCAACTATTGCTGGAAGTATCCCTCCTGCTCTCATAGCTTTTTTAGGAACCTCTGATATGAACTCCCAATTTATTGCAGGTATCCCTTTTACAATTATGTACCCTAGTATTATTACTGTTGGAGCTATAGCTAAGTAACTTATAATTTTTATTGCTACTTCTATAGCTGTACCACTTTTACCTTTAAGTAAACTCATCTGATCTCCTCCTTATTTTCCAGTTAATTTTCTTGATTTTCTAACATATATATCTGCAATAGTATTCGTTGCAAAACTTATTACAAACAGAACAAATCCCAGTGCAAAAAGACTGTAATAATGTGTGCTTCCTTGTACTACCTCTCCCATCTCTGCAGCTATTGTTGCAGTTAAAGCTCTTACTGAGGATAGTGGATTAGTCGCTATTATAGGGGCATTTCCTGTTACCATCAGTACTGTCATTGTTTCCCCTAAAACTCTTCCAAAACCTAACATTACACCTGCAAATATCCCTGGAGCTGCCGCTGGAAGTAAAACTTTAAATATTGTCTCTAATTTATTTGCTCCTAAAGCTAATGAAGCTTCTTTATATGATTTGTCTAATGCTTTAAATGCATCATCTGTAAATGACACAATAGTAGGTAGTGCCATAAATGCTAAAATTACTCCACCTGTTAAAGCTGTCAATCCACTGTTTAATCCAAAAATTGATTTTATAGGTCCTGATAAAACATATAATCCTATAAATCCTAAAACTACTGAAGGAAGTGCTGACATTGTTTCCACTAACATTTTCAGTGCGTTTTGCATCTTCTTAGGAGCATACTCTCTTATATAGAGTGCTAGAAATATTCCTAAAGGGATTGCTATAATCAGTGCTATTATTGTTATCCAAAATGTTCCAGTTAAAAGTGGCAATATTCCATATTTTCCTGATAAAGGGATCCAATCTCTCCCTGTAAAAAACTTTATTATTGAATACTCTTTAAAAAAATTAAAGCTATTAAAAAATATAAACATAAACATTGTAGCTAATATCACAATATTAAAAAATCCAACTGATATTAAAACATATTTTGCTAGCCAATCTTTAAACTTTCTAATTCCTACCATTTTCTCTCCTTTTAATTTCTTTGATTTTATTATTATCTTTTTTAAGATTTTACTTTATCTATGCTCTGATTCTATATTATACTTGTGAATTTCATATTAACCTTTTGTAAAAAAATTGTAAAAAAATTTTAATTTTAAATTAACATTAAATTTATCTATTATTTACTTGAAAATATTAATATAAAAGTGGCATAATTAAGTAGATTAATACAACTTAGGAGGATTTTATGAAAAAAATTTATATTACTATTTTAACTTTATTAATATCAATTAGTAGTTTCGCTGATAAAATAATTCAAATTAAAGGTTCTGATACAATTTTAAGTGCATCTCAAAGTATAGCTGAAAATTATATGGTGTCACATAAAAACGCAAGACTTGCAGTTGTTGGTGGGGGTAGTGGCGTTGGTATAACTTCATTAATTAATGGAAATAATGATATTGCTTTATCATCAAGGGATATAAAAAAATCTGAAATAGAAGCTGCCGCAAAAAGAGGAATAAAATTAAAAGAGATAACTATCGGTTTTGATGGTATTACTATTGTTACAAATAAAGAGAATAAAATTGATAATATCTCCTCTTCTGATCTTGGAAAAATATATAGAGGTGAGATAACTAATTGGAAAGAGATTGGTGGAGTGGATGCTGAAATTGTAGTTCTATCAAGAGATTCTTCATCTGGAACTCATGAATTTTTTAAAGAGCATATTGTTAGAGGTGGCAATTCAAAAGGTAAACAAGAATACGGTCCTAAAACTTTATATATGCCGTCAAACGAAGCTATAAAACAAGAGTTGCTTGCTAATAAAAATGCTATAGGTTATATGGGGATGGGGTATGTAGACTCCTCTATTAAATCTTTAAATGTAGATGAGGTTAGCCCTACTATGGACAATGTCTTAAGCAAAAAATACTCAATATCTAGAGCTGTTTACTGGATAATAAATGAAGATGTTAACCCAAAAATTCAAGAAATTGTTGATTATGCACTATCACTAGAAGGTCAAGAAATAGTAAAAGCTGAAGGGTTTGTTCCTGTTAAATAAATATAGACCTCATATAGTTATTTTAACTTTTTAATAAAAAGGCTAATCATATGATAGCCTTTTTATTTTTATTTTTATAGTTATTTTAGATTTTACTTTTTCCCCCTTTTAAAATAGTGTATAATTTTATTGAACAAGACAAAAATTAGATCAAAGGATAAAGGAGCTTTTTATGAAAGTTTTAATAATTGAAGATGATTTAGAAATTCAGACTCTTTTAACATATTTCTTTAAAAAAGAGCAATTTGAAGTAGAAAGTTGCTCAAATGGTTTAGACGGATTAAAATTTTTAAAAAAATTTTCTCCAGATATTATTATTTTAGATTTAATGTTACCTGCCTTAGACGGGAAAAACTTTACTAAAATTGTAAGAGAGATGCCTGAAGAGTATGGAACTCCATATATTATTATGCTAACTGCAAAGACGGAGATAGATGATGTTTTAGAAGGGTTAAGTTTAGGTGCTAATGATTACATAAAAAAACCTTTTGACCCTAGGGAGGTTATTTTAAGAGCAAAAAAATTATGTTCTACTCATGAAGAAAATTCTCTCAGTTCAAAAAACAGTAGTAATTCTATACATAAATTGGAAGAGTTAGAAGTTGATGAAAATAAAAGGCAGGTCATTTTTCAAAATAAAGAGATCGACCTTTCAAAAAAAGAGTATGATCTACTCCTACTTTTTTTAAATAATAAAGGTATAGTTTTAACTAGAGAAAAGATTTTAGATTATGTTTGGGGGACAGATTATTTTTCCGGTGACAGAAGTGTGGATGTATATATTTCAAAACTTAGGGAAAAAATACCTACGCTTTCTCATTACATAAAAACTTTGAAAGGAGTTGGTTATAAATTAGAAGAAAAGAGATAATTGGATTTTTTTTAATTTTAATTTTGGAATTTATTTTCATAAAAACAAGCTATTCTACTTTTTCAAAACTTTATATTGAAGAGATTAAACAAAGTTTACAGCACGAAGCTGTCCTTGCAGTTGAATCTGCTAAAAATCATAATCTACAGGAGATGCATATCCCTTTTAACACTATATCCAGCCGATTTACTCTCATTGATGCAAATGGAGTTGTTATTTATGACTCAGATGAGCATAAGCAAGAAAATTCTTTGGATAATCACCTGTCTAGAAATGAGATTCAGCAAGCCATTGATGAAGGAGCTGGGTTTTCAATTAGAAAAAGTGGAACTCAAAATGTAAAAAAAGCTTATTACGCAATCCCTTTTACAGACAACCGCAATCAAAAATATTTTTTCCGTGTATCTGATAATTTTGATAAAATTGATATCAAACTTTACAAAATTCTATTTTTGAATATATTCTTCTTTTTAGTTTTAAATTTAAGTATACACCTTTTATATAAAAATTATCTAAAAAAATATCTTATTGTAAAATTAAATAGAATAAAAAATTTCCTAGAATCTGGTAGTGACATTGAGGAGAAAAAAAATTTTTTTGAAGATGATGAATGGTTAACACAACTTTGGATAGTAGCAAAAAAATGGCAGTTAGAAAATTTAAAAAACCTAAAAGCTCTAAATGATGAAAAATTTTTATTGAATACTGTTATCTCTTCTGCAGATATGTCTATCACACTGATTGATAAAAATTTTCGAATATTATTAAAAAATTCTGCTTTAAATTACTTGTTTGAGAATAAAATTATTGATATTTTTTCTTCTATTAAAAATATAGAGATTCTAAACTTAATAAAAAAATTTAATGCTGAAAATTTAAACGAAATGGCTGAAGAATTTTATTTATACGAGTATAAAAAATTTTTTCTTGTCACTTTAAAACATTTACCAGAGCAAAATCAGTATTTAATGCTAATTAAAGATATAACACTTGTAAGAGAACTTGTAGAGATACAAAAGAAATTTATAAGTAATGTGAGTCATGAATTAAAAACGCCTCTTACAAATATAAAAGGTTACTTAATTGCATTAGAAGATGCACCTGAAGAGTTAAAACCTAATTTTTTTGCTACTATTTACAGCAATATTGATAAATTGGAAAACAGTATCATAGATTTTCTAACTATTTCAAAATTGGAAAATTCCAACTTATTAAATTTAGAAGATATATTTTGGAATAAAATAGAGAAGGAGATTAAAGAATCTGTTGCATCTATTTTAAATAAAAAAAATGGTATAATAGAGTTTATCTACAATAATATTAATAGCAATTTTATAAAAACTGATTGGGAAAAATTTAAATTAATCTTTAAAAATTTAGTTGAAAATGGTCTAGTTTACAATAATTCTATAATCCCTAAAATAACAATTTCCGTTAAAGAGGAATCAAATCATTATTTAATTTCAATTTCAGATAATGGAATAGGGATTGAAAATTTGGAACTTGATAAAATTTTTGAAAGATTTTATAGAGTTGATAAAGCCAGAACTAGAAATCTTGCTGGTACAGGTCTAGGTCTTTCTATTGTTAAGGAGAGTATTGAAAAACTTCACGGAAATTTTTCTGTTAACTCTGAAATAGGTATTGGAACTACTTTTACCCTTACTCTTCCTAAAAATTAAAAAAAGGGGGGAACATCCCCCTTTTTTTTAGTGATTTAACACTTTATTTAAGAAATCTTGCGTACGGTAATGTTTAGGATTAGAAAACAGATTTTCTGGTGTATCATCTTCTAATATAAAACCATGATCCATAAATAATACTCTAGTTGCTACATTTCTTGCAAAACTCATTTCATGAGTTACAATAATCATAGTCATTCCATCTTTAGCTAATTTTTTCATAACTTCCAAAACTTCATTTACCATCTCAGGATCAAGAGCAGATGTAGGTTCGTCAAATAACATAAAATCAGGTTCCATAGCTAATGCTCTTGCTATTGCCACCCTTTGCTTTTGTCCTCCTGATAATTTGTTGGGATATACATCAGCTTTACTTTCCAGTCCAACTTTTTTTAAAAGTTCCAATGAGAATTTTTTTATCTCTTCAGGGTTACATTTTTTTGATTTTACAGGAGAGAGCATTAAATTCTCTAAAACTGTTTTATGTGGAAATAGATTAAAATTTTGGAATACCATCCCTATTTTTTTTCTAACCTCATTGATATCAGTTTCAGGGGAATTAATATCTTTCCCCATAAAATAGATGCTTCCACTAGTTGCTTCTTCTAATCTATTTATACATCTTAAAAAAGTAGATTTTCCACTTCCTGAAGGGCCTATTACAGCTACTACTTCCCCTTTTTCAACATTTATATTGATTTTTTTTAGTACTTCTAAATTTCCAAAATTTTTCTTTAAATTCTCTATTTTAATCATTTTCACTCATTCTCCCTTCTATTTTTCTCATAAATTTAGTGAAAACAGACGTCAGTATTAAATATATTACACCCACAGCTAATAGTGGCTCAAAAGCTCTATAAGTCTGACTTGTAATTATATTAGCAGAACGCAATAAATCAATCCCACCGATAAATCCTACAATTGATGTTTCTTTTAACAATGTAATAAATTCACTAACTAACGCTGGTAATATTTTTTTTACAGCTTGAGGTAAAATAACTTCTTTCATAGTTAAAGGGTAACTCATTCCTAGTGAACGTGCTGCCTCAAACTGTCCTTTATCCAATCCTTGAATCCCCGCTCTTATTATTTCAGCAACATATGCTGCAGAGTTAAGTCCAAATGCTATACTTGCAATTACTAAAATCGGTGTATTTCTTAAAGCTCCTACAAAGACTACATTAGCTAAAATCATAAGTTGCACAATTGCAGGTGTTCCTCTAATTACATCAATATACACTAAAGCAAACCAATCCAACGGGTTAAAATTTTTATATTTTTCAATATGCTTCAAAGGATAAAAATGAGATAATCTCATAATTGATAACCCTGTTCCGATTACTACTCCTAATAAAGTTGATAATAATGTTACATTAACTGAAAAAATTAAACCTTTTACAATATACATGTATCTAGTTCCATCAATAAATACAGTTTTTAAAATTTCTAAATATTCCATAATACACCTCAATATAAATTTTATAAAAAAAACACAGTAATATCTAAATTACTGTGTTAACTTATTTTCATAGCAAACTCAAATTATATTATAAAAATATCTTTTATTTTATAATTTTAACATTAGCCATTATAAATAGACTAATATTAAATAAAAAAAATAATATTTTTAAAAATATAAAAGAATTAATAGAAATAATACAAATTCTGCTATTTTTATAAATAAGATACAGTAACCAGACATTTTCAATAAGGACAAAATAAAAAACAATAAACATCGCTTAAAGTTTTTTAAAGGCTATTAAATTACCTACTCCTTAAAAAAAATTTTTTAGTCACTTGTACCCTCCACTTTGTTTTTTTATTATAATAGCACAGTTAAAAAAAATTGTCAATAATACAATTTTTTAATTTTAACAAATTTTTAATTTATATACTCTTTATTAACGTATTCTGATGTCATTAATTTTAAAAGAGCACTATAATTTAATCTAAATTTTACTATATCACCTATTTTATAATCAGTTCCTGTCACATTTAAAATGAAATGATCACTACTGCACCCCAGACACTGAATGTTTTCATCTAAAGGGATCATTCCAGAAAATTCTGTATCCTGCCTTCCAATAGATAAAATAGCTCTTTTTATTTTACCTAAATCCTCAAAAACAGGTTTATTTCCAAAAGCATCAAATCCAATCTCCCCCTCAGGAATGGAGTTTTTTACTTTTGACTCTATTATTTCTGCTTCGACAGTAAATACATCATTATGAGTTCCTTTAATCCTTTCCCCATAAGCTGATTCTGTCCCAAATACGATAGTTTCACCCATTCTTAAATTATTAATTCCTATAGGCAGTTTACCATTTTGGACTAAATAATAGCTACTTGAGTTCCCTCCAGATATCATCTCTAACTCTATGCCTGTTTCCATTTTTATTTTCTCATTTATCTCTATAAGTTTTCCAAGATTTTTTGGAGTAGGAATTACACCACCATAGCAAGTAAGGTTTACCCCTATGCCAAAAAGTTTTATATTTTTTAATTTCTGAACTTCTTTTACAACATCTAATATATCCTCTTCTAAAATCCCTTCTCTCAAATCTCCTAACTCAACCATGAGAACAATTTTGTGTATTTTATTCTCTTCAGCTGCATATTTATTTAGCAGTTTTATAACTTCTAGCTCGCTATTAAGGCTTATATCAGAATATTTAATAACATCTTTTGCAGCAGATTTACTTGGTATTCTTATTAAAATTTTTTCAATATTAATATGTGAAACTCTTTTTAAATTTTCTAACCTAGCATCACCTAAATATTTTACTCCACTTTCAACAAGAGCTTCTGCTATTTCTGGTCTAGCACAAAAAGATTTCATTATTGCCGTCACAGATATCCCTTTTTCTTCACATTGATCTACAACTATTTTACAGTTCGCTTTAATCTTATTTAAATCTATCTTAATTTTTGGATACATTTATACCCTCCTATAAAGCTATGCCATTAAAACTCTCTTCTAAAAGGTTTAGTGCTATCTCTTTATCATTTAAAGATAACACACCGATAGAAGCCATTATATAGTGATTGTCAATTAGTATTTTAGCACTATCTGTAGGCAGTAATTTTTCACCATGATTACTTTTTAAAATAGATTCTAAGATCTCTATTCTTTTTGGTAATCTAGTCAATGCTCCTCCAGTTCCCACTATATATCGAACCATTGTTAAATCTTTCCCCATTGCTATTCTCTTACTTCCACTGGCAAAAGTTATTTTTACATTTCCAGCATGACGATATAAAGAAGTTGTTACAGCCTCTTTTGTTATGTATTCAGCTACTCTCAATTGAAGTTCAGTTTTAGGTATAGGTGGTAGCTCCTCCAAAACCCTTGACGCCTCCTCAACTGAAATATCTAAAGCTTTTGCCATTTTTTCAATTCCTAATAATTCTATAACATTTTTTTTACTAACATAGCACCCTAAATCCCCTTCAACAGTTCTTTTAGAGATTGGTTCAGGTTCTTGCAATATTAAATTAATAGCTTCACTACCTTCTGTTACAGAGCTTACATCTGTTGTAGCTCCCCCAACATCAATAGTTACTATATCACCTATTTTTTCATATAATACTTTTGTAGCCTCCATAACTGCACCAGGAGTTGGCATTATATGCCCTTTTACCATTTTTCTTATGCTATTCATCCCTGGAGCATGAGTTATATTCTCTTCAAATATTTTTTGAATTTTTTTTCTTACAGGTTCTACATTAAGTTCGTCTATTTTAGGATATACATTGTCAGTGACATCTATAAGATGACCTTTTCCAGCTTCCTCAAAAATAAATTTAACCTCATCTTGACATGCAATATTTCCAGCATATAAAACTGGGACTTCAATTGGCAGTTCTGCTATTTTTTCAGCATTATATAAGGCAGTCTCTTTCTCCCCAAAATCAACTCCTCCAGCAATTAATATAATATTAGGCTTTACATCTACAATTTTTTTTAAATCAAATCTTGAAATTTTACCAGCAGTTATAAAATGAAGATTAGCACCTGCACCTAAAGCCGCTTCCCTTGCTGCTTTTACTGTCATATCATAAACAAGACCATGAACAGTCATTTTCAGTCCTCCAGCAGCAGAGCTTGTTGCAAGCATCTCTTTATAGTTTATCTCATCGCATTTCAATACACTTTTTAAGTTTAAAATTGCATTTTCCAACCCTATATTAACATCACCTTCAAGGACAGTTGTAGCTGCCTGTCCTTGACCGATGAATCTTAGTTTTTTTTCACTACATTTTACAAATGCATTAACTACTGTTGTTGTACTACCAATTTCTGCAACTAAATATTCTAATTCCATTTTCCACTTTCTATTAATTCTTTCTTTTTAGTTACAAAGAAGTTTGCTACATGCACTCCTTTATCATTTTTACCAAACCCTTGATCCATCCCTTGTTTTCTAGCAATTTCAGGAGTAACTTGTGTTCCACCAGCGCAGATTATTACTTTATCTCTAATCCCTTTTTCCACTGCAAGTTCATGTAATTTTTTCATATTTTTATAATGAATATCATCATGAGATATAATTGTAGAAACCAATATTACATCTGCATTCATTTCAATTGCAGAATCTATCATTTTTTCGCATGATACAGATGTTCCTAAATACTCAACTTCCATTCCAAACTTTTCAATTCCACCGTGCTTAATATCTATAACTTCACGTAGTCCTACTGAGTGCTCATCTTGTCCTATTGTTCCAGCTACAATTTTAAACGGATGCTTATCTGCAAAATCTCTGATCTCATCATCACTTAAAACTTTAACTTCTTCAGGAATTACTAATTTGCTCTTATCTACAACATGCTTTACTTTACCTTTTATTTGAACTCTAGTTCCTTCACTTGGATGCATAACCTCTAAATGAATAACCTCAGGTGATTCTAAATTCATAGATTTTGCAAACTCTATTGCTGCAACTTCCGCAGTTCTAGAATCTGTAGGTAAGAACATTTCAACAGATACTACTCCGTCTCCAGCCCATTCAACCTCTGGCTTTAACATATTACCTTTTCTAAACTCTGCAGTTTCAGCCATTCTTACATTTACATTATCATTTTCATCTAATTCATCTATAAATACAATTTTCTCAGGATTTTCAAATGTTGATCCACCAATTAATACCGCTGGAGTTTCAAGCTCATCTGAAGAGTATTGTTTTATATTATTATTTCCAAAGTGAGCTGTAACTGGTGCAAAATATTTTTCATCTCTTTCAAATACGAAACCAGCTCCTACTCCACCATCTTTCTTTCTTCCAATTCCATCTCCATTTCTTTCAGGATAGCATGCAGAGTCAACAAAAAATCCATTCTCTACTGCATCAAAATACCCAGTCTCTGCTATCTCTTCTAAAAATAAAACAGCTCTCTCTTTTAACTCTCTAACTTTATCTGTTAGCCAGCCATCTTTTTTGATTTCAAGCATCTCTAAAAGTCCATCCATTCCAGCCATAGATTGCTTAGCTGTATCACATGCTTCAATGTTATAAACATGCCAAGGAACGTTTCTTCCTTCATCAGGAGTTATTGTTGATTGGATATCCGCTCTAGTCAGTTTAGAGATAAGCATGTTCATTACGTGAGTAACTGTAGCTTCTCTTGAAGATGAAGTTATATATTTTGTATTCATTTGTGCTCTCATTCTGTACTCAGGAAAAAGCTCTCTTAAAGCAATTGCATAAGGAAGATCTAACTTCATGCAAGGAGCTGGAGCTGATGTAGGTGGTACTGTAGATAAACAGATTAAATCCTTTGGTATCCCTACTTTATTAGAAAATATAGAGTTCAGTCCATGTTGCACCATAAGCTCAGGCATTACTTTCCAAGCCTCTCTAGCAGTTGCATTAGCATTGTGTGCTCCATCTATTTGAGCCATTTTTGCCCAAGCCATAACTCTTTTAGATTCAGCAGCATCTACAAACGAACGAACCATATTTACGTTTCTATATAATACGTTATACTGAGGATCTTGGTGAGCTCCATTTACTCCCTCTTCAGCAAACATTACAGCAACGTCAGGCCCTGCTACTCCAGAAACGTACGAGTGATAATTTATCTCTCTTCCTACTTCCTCCTCTATCATGTCACAAGCTTTTCTTTGTGCTCTTACTTGCTTTCTAGTAATAGGTACTCCTCCACTTCCTTGAGGTGTTCCTTCTATTAACCCATCAAAGTGAGATTGCCCAGCAGTTCTGATAACCATTATGTGGTCTGCACCGTGCCAAGCAGCCATTCTCATTCTTCTAATATCATCTTCAAATCTTCCAGAAGCAATCTCAGTTGTAATTGTGCTTAAAGGTTGTGGATCTATATTTCCAAAATATTTTGCAGCAGGCATAGCGATATATTTCTCTAAAGATTCTCCACATTCGCTAAAATTGAAAGCCCCTAACTTTCCACCATTAGCTAATGGTGTTCTCCATGTCCATCCTCTTCTTCTTGGTCTATACTTATCTAAATCTTGTAAGATAAAATCTATATCTAATTTTTCATTAGGCTGTATTTTATTATTCATTACTTCACCTCTCCAAAATATTTGCAAGCTTCATCCCAGAAGTTCCCTTTTAAAAGTTCTAATCCACTCTCTCTGATAGAAAGGTTTTTAACTTTAGAAACTGCATAAACTACATGACCTGCTCCGTATTTAATAAGTCCTCTGTTTATTGCTTCCTCTACTAAAGGTTTTGCTTCTAATGAAGAGAACCCCATTCTTAGTAATACAGATCTCTCTATTGAAGGTGTAGTATGTGTTTTTGCTATATCTATCATAGGATCAACAATTTTCTCTGCCAATTCCCAAAATTTATTTTTTAACTCCTCATCTGTTAAGTTCTTTAAATGACTTCTTCTAGTTTCGAAGTCGTCCCCTCTTTTTAAATACCCTTTCATAATTACCTCGCTTCTAATATTTTTTTTACGAAATCTTTAGTACTTTTTGTCTCTATTGCTAAAAACTCAATATCATTATCTGATATAGATTTTTCTGCTTTATCACAATGATTTTTGATCAATGAAGTTTTTTGTCTATTAAGATCTAAATCAACAGCATTAATTTCCCCAATATTCATAGGTAAAATTATATTTTTCCCTGGAATCTCTTCAGAAGTTACCCCAAATTTAACTTCTACACCGTTTTCTCTTGCAAAAGACAGTTGAGATTGAATATGCTTACCAGCACCAGTGTATTCACTTTCTTGAACTATCAATACTGCATCTTCAGGAAGAGTTTTTGCTATTGAACATGCTGCTGCTAGTGATGTATTCCCTGCAGGGCCTCTTTCTAACCCTTCAACTTGAGCAAGAAGCTCTGTCATATAGAAAACTTCCCCTTGATTTACAGTAACATATCTATCTAAATATCTAAGTGGTCTAGCTGCTGATCTTGGTACATCTGATCTGTCAGGCCATGTAGCAAATGGTATCCCAAATCCTGTATGCCCTGTTGTGAAAGATTTTCTATTAAAATCTTTATCTGAAGCCATATGAAGTCCTTTTAAATTCACGCTAGCACCAACTATTTGAGTATCAGTTGCCCCAGCTTTAATAAGTCCTCTTGCTGTTCCAGTTATATTTCCACCACCAGCATTTGTACAAACTACTACATCAGGAAATTTCCCTGTAATATCTTTTGTTTGCTGTGCTAATTCATAACCTAAAGTTTCCACTCCAGCAATTCCAAATGGTGTGTATAATGAAGCATTGAAGTACCCTGTCTCTTCTAATATTTTTAAGAAAGTATAGAAAAGTTCAGGTCCTACTGATAATTGTATTACTTCTGCACCATAAGCTTCACAATGTCTTGCTTTTTCTATAATTTCAGGCTGTCCAACACCTCTGCTGTCATAGCACTCTTGAACTATTATACACTTTAATCCATGCATAGCAGCTTGAGATGCAACTGCAGCTCCGTAGTTTCCACTTGTAGCAGCTACTACTCCTTTATAACCTAATCTTTTTGCATGATAAACAGCTGTAGCAGCTCTTCTAGCTTTAAAAGATCCTGAAGGATTGCAAGCTTCATCTTTAACAAATATTCTTGCCCCTTTTCCTGGTTCACTATATTTTCTAACAAGTTTAGTTATATTTTTTAATTCAATTAAAGGTGTTCTACCTACTGCACCTGCTTTTTGAATCTCCATTATCTCTTCTAATGTATATCCAACTTCACTCATCATTTTTTCATAATCAAATCCAATACCATCATCTTCAAAATCGGCAAAGTCAATACCTAAAGATTTTTTCATTATTTCATTACTTCTCGACATTACTGCTGCATAACTCATATCTTTCATAATTATTTTACCTCCGAAAGTTCTTTTCTTGCGTTCATCCCAATCACTGCAAGCTCTGGAACATAACTTCCAAAAGATATTGTATACGTAGGATTAATCTCTTCTAAAATTCCACGCTCAACTCTTCCTGTTTTTGTAACAACTTCTACAACTTCACCAATTTTGGCATCATTTTGTAAAAAACCTTTTACCCACATTTTTAAATCTGATTTTTTTGTGTCTTCAGGTAAATTTGTACTTCTTTCTGAAGATTGTAAAACAGTTTCATATATTTTTACCCAGTCACCTTTTTTTGCATTTTTCATATTATAAAAACCTCCAAATTTGTTCCTTAAATTACTATTTTTCTTAGTCTCTTTCTATTAGTTTTCTCATATCACCCATTATTGCTCTTGGAACTGGAAGATCTAACATTGTTTTTAATCCTGGCTTAGAATTTATAATATGAGGGATCATATTTACACTCATAGCAATAGTTCCAATTCCACCGTCAACTTCTGGAGTTATAGCCATACTGATTTCTGGAGACCCTTTAAGGATGATATAGTCACCTGTAGCTGTTCCTCCTAATTGAGGTTCAACTTGCTGTGGATGGTACATTTCAATTTTTACTTCCCCATTTACAGTTCCAAACCCTTCCATAGAGCACCCTGCAACATTTCCTGCTGCAACTTCAACATACTTAGTTTTTCTAAATACATCTGATACTATTGGAGCTTGTTGCTGCTTAATTGGATTCTCTACTTCCCACCCAATAGCATCAGCTATCATGTTAATTGATTCAGCGAACCCAACATGACCTGCTAACTCTCCAGTTTCAGTTTTATGGATAAAATCTTCTTTTGTTAATCCCACTCCCTGCTCTTCCATAACAGCATGTCCAAATGGAGAAAGACTGTTTACTCTTCTTGCTGTTACATGATCAACTCTTTGCATAGCACCTGTAAGTGTTACAACTAAAAGATCCATCATTAATCCTGGATTAATTCCTGTACCTAATATAGAAACTCCGTTTTCCTTTGCTATTCTGTCTAATTCTGCTGCTAACTCAGGATTTTGAGCTTTTGGATATGACATCTCCTCAGCTGTAGATACCACATTTATCCCCTTTTTTAATACATGAGCTAATCTAGGAAAAGCCGCTTTTGTAAAAGAGTCTGTTGCGCAAAGGCAAACATCGCATTTTTTACCATTTAAAACATCATCTATCTCATCTTTAATTATAATCTCTTTTCTTCCATTTTGAGGAATTCCTAATACTTCATACATGCTTTTTCCAACTCTTGATGGAGATTTGTCACAAACACCTATAATTTCCACACCTTGCTTCTCTAAAAGCATAGCTGCCATTCCACTTCCCATTGCTCCAAATCCCCAAATTGCTACTTTAATATTTTCCATTTCTTCCCCCTATAATTTTTTTAAATTTTAATTATATATACCATTACTTTTACAGTAATTTAATAATGAATTTATATGTACACTCTATCTACTCTACCTGATATTTGAACTAAATATTCATAAGGAGATATCTCTGCATTTTTTAATTGATTCATTACATGTTTACCTAAAACTTCAACTTCCATTCCTAACTTTACCTTCTCTTTTATACAGTCTGGAATCTCAATCATTGTAACATCCATACATACTTTACCTAAAACTTTACATGGCACACCATCTATATGCATTATCCCTTTATTTGTAAATCTTCTCTGGTATCCATCTGCATATCCTATTGAAACAGTTGCAACCATTCCACCTTTTTTTACAAACCCTTCTCTTCCATAAGATATATAAGAATCCTCTTCTACAACTTTTAGATGCGCTATTCTAGCTTTTAGTTTTGTAATAGTTTCCAATCCATTATGAAGATCAGTATACCCATAAAGCATAATTCCAGCTCTTGCTAAATTACCTCCGCAAAGAGAATCGTGGTCTATTATCCCTGCACTATTTTGAATATGTCTATATTTCAACTCTTTTATATCCTCATACTCTTTAAATTTATTTATCTGTTGGACAGTATATAACTCTTGTGTGTACTCATCAGAAGATGAAAAATGAGAGTAGATTCCAATTATCTCTGTTTTTTTGAATTTTTCTATCATATCAAGCACATCTTGTCTCTTTATGTTTGTAAATCCTATCCTTCCCATTCCAGTATCTATTTTTATATGCACTTTTGGATTACAAAAGTTATTTTTTTCAATGTACTCTAAATCTTCATACCTTGTTATTGACAGTTGCAGATTATTATTGAATGCTTCCTCATATTCATCATAATTAAGTGCTCCAAAAACTAAAATTTCACCTTGTATTCCATTTTTTCTAAGTTTCACACCCTCTTTAAGGCATGCAACTCCAAAGATTTTAACGCCTAATTTTGTAAGTTCTTTGGCTATTGCCACATCTCCGCATCCATATCCATCAGCTTTAACAACGCCTAAAATCTCTTTCCCTTTCACTAACCTTTTTGCTATTTCATAGTTATTTTTTAATTTTGCAAAATCTATTTCTAACCACGCTCTTTTCACACTTACACCTCTAATTTCAATCAAAAATAAAATCTTTCAAATTTTCATTTATCTTGTATATATTTTATTACATTTGTATTATATGTAATAATCATTAACAACAATTTATCTTTTTTCTAAATTTTTGTCAACACCTTGCCATTAAAAAGTGTTTTTTTTTTATACTATATATTCTATTTTCAAGTTTATTATTCTTTTTTTGATTTTTTTTACCATTCTTAAACATTTAAAATAAAATGGAGTTATCTTTGAAATCTGATAACTCCATTTTATCAATTTAAAATAATTCAGCTACCATACACCTGGCCGATCCTCCACCTAATTTTTCAATGGTAGAAATATCAGCATGTATAATTTTAGAATTTTTTTCCATTATCTCCTTTTGCTCAGTTGTAAAAGCATTATATGCAGAAGTAGACATTATTGTGAATATATCCTCATTTTTATTAGAGACCTGTATTATATTTCCAGCAAAATTTGCCATCTGCTGTTCAGTTATATCTATTATCTCTTTATTGCATTTTTTTAATTCAGAAACAACATTATCTTTTTCGTTTTTATCATCTATGGAATCTAAACAGATAACTGCAAAATCAGTTCCTATAGCCATCATTACATTTGTGTGGTATATAGGCAACCTTTTCCCTTCAAAAGTTTGAAAAGAATTAAAAGCTACTGGAGAAAATTCATAATTTTTGCAAAAATCCATAAACAGATCTTTGTCACACCTTTTCGATAGTGATGCAAAGGCCACTTTTTTAACTCTGTCAAATATCAGGCATCCAGTCCCTTCTAAAAATTTATCCTCATTTTCGTACACGCTGTAATTAGTCATATTAATTTGTTTATCTGAAATATTATCAATTAAAACTCCTAAATGTTTAAATCTCTCAAGCCTTCTATTTTCAGCAAACATAGGTGAAAGAAACAACTCTCCCCCTGGTTCAGTGATAAACCAGTTATTGGGAAAAATACTGTCTGGAGTGTGTGGAGTTTTTGTATCTTTAACTACCACTACTTCAACTCCATTTTCTCTAATTTTAGATACAAGATCATTAAACTCTTTTAATGCCTTTTCTTGGACAATTTGGGCATCCACTTTTTCATTGACCTGAAAAAAATTATTAACTGCAGTCTCCTCATTAAATGCAAAACAAGTCGGCTCCACCATTAAAATTTTAGACGTAGTTTGTGTTCTCACTTTTAATTTCATCTCCTTTATTTTTGTCTTAACTGATATATGTTTTATCATTCAATGTTACCACACAGTTCAATTTCTTTCAACTCCATGCTTTTCGAACTTTAAGATTTCAAATAGAATATTCCATTCTTTTTTAATACTTATTTTTTCCTTCTGAAATTAATAGCCTCTAAAATATGTTTTTTTTCTATTTTTTCACGGTTTTCTAAGTCTGCAATAGTTCTTGCTACTTTTAAAAGTTTATGAAACCCTCTAGCCGTAAGTTCAAAAGTGTTTATAACAGTTTTTACAAAAATTTCTTCTCTATTATCCAATTTACAGTATTTTTCAATTTCTTTCAAATTCATCTCACTATTTAATTTTGTTTTAGAATGAGCAAACCTATTTTTTTGAATTTTTCTGACATCCTCTATTCTTTTTTTTATTAGTTTACTGCTCTCCTCGTCAGTTTTATTTAATAGATCCTCTTCACTAATTTTTTTAATTTCAACTACCAAATCTATCCTATCTAATATAGGACCAGATAATTTTCTTTGATATCTATTAATTTCAGAAGCTGTACACTTACACTTTGAAGCCCCTTCATAAAGCATTCCACAATTACATGGATTGCTAGAAGAGATCAACATAAAATTTGCTGGTAATTCTATTTTATATCCCATTCTGCTTATGTATACTTTTTTATCTTCTAAAGGCTGTCTTAACCCCTCTAATACCTCTTTTGAAAATTCACTCAGTTCATCTAAAAACAAAACACCATTATGGGCTAAAGTTACCTCCCCTGGTTTTATAACTTTTCCACCTCCAATAACTGACGCTATAGTTCCTGTATGATGAGGCATTCTAAAAGGGCTTGCTTTTATGAAAGGGTTCTCTTCATTCAACTCTCCAGCTATACTGTATATTTTAGTGCACTCTATAGTCTCTTCTATTCCAATGTCAGGCATTATACTCTCTACCCTTTTAGCTAACATTGATTTTCCTGATCCTGGGCTCCCTATCATCAAAATATTGTGCCCACCAGCTACCGCTATTTCAAGAGCTCTTTTAGCTAATTTTTGACCTTTTACATCAGAAAAATCTATATCCAGCTTTTTTGAATAAAAATTCTTCTTTTTATTTAAAAGAATTTCATTCACTTTAATTATACTTTTATTTTTATACTCTGTATAACTTTCAAATAATTCTAAAAGCTCTCCAACTGACTCTATTCCTAGAACTTCTATACCTGGAATAAGGGATGCCTCTTCTACATTGTCATAAGGTAATATAACCCCTTTATAACCCAGCTCTTTTGCTAATATAGCTGCTCCTATCCCACCTTTAACACCTTTCACCTTACCATTTAAAGACAACTCTCCTAGAAAAATATAATTTTCCAAAATGTTTTCATTATCCCTTATTTTTTCTAACCCTATTAAAACACCTGCTGCTATAGCTAAATCATAGTGCGACCCCTCTTTCTTTTTAAAAGCTGGAGATAAATTTACTAATATTTTCTTTTGAGAAAGTGTTATATCTAAATTTTTTAGTGCTATTCTCACTCTTTCTCTGCTTTCTGAAACAGATGTATCCCCTAATCCAATTATATAAAAACTTGGAATTCCATTTCCTATATCTAATTCTACATCAACTAAATAATTGTCAATTCCGCTATACCCACTACTTTTTACTTTCAAATTCATTTTTTCACCTCTTTTTTTATTTTTTATATTTTTTTATAAAATTACTTGACTTTTTTCCCATAAATTACTATACTTATATTAACAAAGAATTGTTTTTATAATAATTTTGTAACCATTACATTTAATTAAAAAGAGTGAATTCCTTAAATAAGGTTACTTCACTTAAAATATAGGAGGTTTTTATGAAGAGATACAGATGTACAGTTTGCGGTGAAATAGTTAACGAGGGTGTTGAGGTTTGTCCAGTATGTAAGGCTCCTTTTTCTAAATTTGAATTAGTTCAAGAAGGTGAAGAGAGAGTTTGGGCTACTGAACATAAAATAGGTGAAGGTCTTGCATGTGGTGATGAAGAGATAATTTGTGCTTTAAGAGCAAATTTCCAAGGTGAGTGTACTGAAGTTGGTATGTACCTTGCTATGTCAAGAGTTGCAGATAGAGAGGGATACCCTGAAGTTGCAGAAGCATATAAAAGAATAGCTTTTGAAGAGGCTGAACACGCTGCTAAATTTGCTGAATTATTAGGTGAATGTGTAACTTCTTCAACTGAGAAAAACTTATCTTTAAGAGTTGATGCTGAATATGGAGCTACTGCTGGTAAATTTGATATTGCAAAAAAAGCTAAAATGTTAGGATTTGATGCTATCCACGATACAGTGCACGAAATGGCAAAAGATGAAGCAAGACATGGAAAAGCTTTCTTAGGTTTATTAGAAAGATATTTCCAAAAAAAATAAAATAGACTCCCTGAAAGTGGCTTCTGGCCACTTTTTTTTATTATCTTATAGACTTTTAAGCTATTTGCAACTATAATTTATTAATCATATTTTTATTTTTCATCTTTAAAATTTTTTATCTAAGGAGTTTAAATTATATGTTAAAAATAATTTCAAAAATAAAATTCTTTAATTTTATTTTCTTAACATTTTTTTTTATTTTACACAGCACAATATTTTCTGAAAATTTAAAAAATTCACCAGAACTAATTACTGGTACTTTAAACAACAATATTAAATATTATATTTTAAAAAATCAATACCCTAAAAATAAAGCTTCTTTGAATTTAATTGTAAACAGCGGTTCATTAGAGGAGAGTGATTCTGAAGAGGGAGTTGCACATTTTATAGAGCACATGGCTTTCAACGGAACTGCACTTTACCCTAAAAATGAGTTAATCAGTTTTTTACAATCTATTGGCCTAAAATTTGGTGATGACCTCAATGCATATACTACATATGACGAAACTGCATACATTTTAGATATCCCTACTAATGATGATAAAACTATCAATATTGCTATGGATGTTCTCAAAGAGTGGGCTTTCAATATTACTTTAAATGAAAAAGATGTTCAAAGTGAAAAAAACATTATAGTTGAAGAATGGAGGACAAAACAAGGGATTAAAAATAGGATTTCCACATTGAAAAGAAACTCTTTATTTTCTGACTCAGTTTTTGCTAAAAGATTACCTATCGGAACATTTAACAGCATAAACAATATAAATTCAGAGATTTTAAAAAAATACTATGATAAATTCTATACCCCTAACAGGATGTCTATTATTGCCGTAGGTGATTTTGATCCTTTACAACTAGAAGCGATTATTAAAGACAAGTTTTTTACACAAAAAAAATATCCACAGGCAGAAAAACCTCAATTTAAAATTCCTAACACATCTGAACAAACTATGATTTTCAGTGATAAAGAGATCACTACTTCAACTCTCTCTATTTCAAAAATTAAAAATTTATCAATTGAAAATACTGAAAAAGGAGTAAAAGAGAATCTAACACAGCTGCTTTATTGTAATGTTCTAAACAATAGGTTTAGTATTCTAAAGAAAAAGGAAAATTCCTTTTTCAATGAAGGGCAAATTTTTTCATACCCTCTTAATAAAGATAACGAAGTTATAGAATTAGCTGTTTCAATTAAAGAGGATAATATATTAGAAGGTTATGAAGAGATTCTTAATCTAATCAGTTCTTTAGCCTTTTATCCTCCACACATTAATGAATTAGAAAATGAAAAAAATGAGATATTGTCATCATTGAAACTAGAAGTTAATAACAAAGACTCCATTGATAACTCACTTTTTGTTGAAGAGATAAAAGATGTTTTCCTTTTAGATTCAGTTTTCTTAAATCCTACCGATAAATATATACTTTTAGAAAAATTATTAAAAGAAATTTCTGTTTATGATATTTTGGAGTATTCTAAAAATTTTGCCAAAAGTAATAAAGTTACCTTGCTTACTCTTCCGCAAAAAGAAAACTTAAATAATATCACTAAAGATAAAATTTTAAGTATTCAAGAAAAAATAAAAAACACTACTCCTTTGAATTTTAATTTTTTTAGTAATAAAGAGCTTGAAACAAAAAAATTGCCCCCAGGGAAAATTTTAAAGAGAGTGGTTTTAAATCCTGGCACTAAATTTGAAACATTAAACTACAAACTTTCTAATGGAATAAATGTCATTTATAAAAAAACAGATTTTGAAAAAGATAAAATTTATATGAATTTCTTTAAAGAGGAAAATAGTTCTAACTACTCTAAATCTAAGTACTACAACTCTATCTTTACCCCTTATATGCTTATAAATTCTGGTGTTGGAAATTTAACCCCTGAAGAGTATGAGCAGTTTAAAAAAGGAAAAAATTTTTCTATAACTCCTTATTTAAGGGATTATACACAAGGCTTTGAAATAATCTCAGATTTTGAAAATCTTGGAACATCATTGACTGTGCTTAATTCTATAATAACAGATAAAAAATTTGATGACATAATTTTAAAAAATTTATTAGATAAAAATAAAGAAAAAATAATAAATCAGGATAATTCACCAATTTTTAATTTTAGTAGAACTATTACCAGCAGTTTGTTTAAAGAGCATTATAGACGTCAACCTTTAACTTTAGATAACCTTTCTTCAGTTAATAAAAATGAGATTTTAAATTTATACAAAAATAAATTTTCTAATTTTTATGGATACAATCTAATTGTAGTAGGATCTATTCCACAAGAGAAATTAGAAGAGTTTTTAATAAATAATTTTGCTTCTTTAAATTCTAAAAAAATTGAAAGTAAAGTTACCCCTTTGAATATAATTTTAGAAAATAACAAAACTGAAAAAACTGTTGTGCAAGGAGAGGATGAAAAATCTAGAGTAGCTGTTATATACCCTTATAAAGGGGTTTATTCCAATAAAAACAGAGTTCTTTATAACTCTCTATCACAGCTATTAGATATTCTATTGATAGATAAGATACGTGAAAATTCTGCTCAAGTATACTCTATTTATTCTGATGCTTCACTAGAATATTATAACTATAATGAAAATTATTTAAGTATAAATTTTACAACTAATCATAAAAATGTTAATGAAGTGATAAAAAATTTAAAAACTGTGCTTAAAGAGGTTTCAGAAGGGGAGTTTGACAAGAAAAAAATAGATGATATTATTACTAATTACACAATTAATTATGAGACTGAACTAAATAAAAATAGTTTTTGGTATTCATACCTTTATAAAAATACCCTTCTTAAAAATAGAGATTATCATTTAGTCCCTCCCCAAGAGTTAAAAGAAATTTTGACGATGGATGCTCTAAAAGATTTCATTTCCAACTCTATAGATCAAGACAATTATATCCAAGTTATTTTAAAACCAGAAAAATTTGAGGCTAATTAAGAAAAACAGGATTGCAAACACTTTTGCAATCCTGTTTTTTATTTTAAAATTAATTATAAATATTAATTAGACTTAACACCATTGTCTTCCTAGACCAATCAACTTATTAGTTTCAACACCCGTCTCCACTAAGTATTGCTTCTAATCCACCTTCTAAAGAGAATACATTTGTAAACCCTTTTTCCCTCATTAATAATGCAGCTTTAATAGATCTTACTCCGTGAGAGCAGTAGATAAGTATTTTTGTATCTTTATCTAGCTCTTCCTCTTCTATTATTTCTATAAATTTATTATTGAAAGGGATATTATACACATCATCTGAAATTGGAGGGTTTTCCTCTAACTCCTCTTCTGTTCTTACATCAATTATAATAGCATCATCATCCATTATAATCTCTAACGCTTTATTTTTATCTAAAGATATATTTTCCATTTTATCACTCCCTGGTTCCTAAATAATATCTAGGTTAATATATTAAAATACAATAACCTCTCTCTATTTTAACATAGAAAGAGGTTATTGAAAACTTTATATTCAATTTCAAATATAAATATTTATTAGATTAGTATGCTCTAGAAACTATGAACTCAACTCTTCTATTTTGAGATCTTCCTTCTTCTGTAGTGTTAGAAGCTACTGGCTCGCTTTCTCCGTATCCTTCTACAGTTACATGGTTAGCATCTACATTTCTAGTTATTAAGTACTCTTTTATAGCTTTTGATCTATCTAATGATAAAACTAAGTTATGATTTTCAGAACCTAAGTTACAAGTATATCCATCAATTTTTATTCTGATATCAGGATTCTCTTCTAAAGCTTTTGCTAATGTATTTAAGTTAGGTTTTACTCTGTTTTTTACTTGAGATTTGTTTAAATCAAATAATACGCTCTCTTCCATACTTAAAATTAAGTTATTTCCTTCTCTTCTGATAGTTACACCATCTTGGTTAAATATGATGATATCCTCTAAGTCTCTTCTGTTAGCATTTACATCTTCCATTTTTAAATTATCTTTAGAATTGATGTTTAATCCTTTTACATCGCCAGAAGAACACCCTCCTAATACTGCTAAAATACTTGTTAAAACTAATAATTTTTTCATTTTTCCCCCTTGTTACAAAAATATATATAATTTTAAAAAATTACAAACAACACATTATCTTTTATTACCTGTTCATTTTGTGAATTATTCAACTTATTATTAAGTATCCATCTAAAAACGAAACTTGCATGATCCTCATTAGTTCTTATACATTTTCTTGTTCCTGATACTGTCCCTAATGTCCACTCTTTTAAGCTCACAAAGTACTCTTTATTTATCTCTTCTTCATAATTTAGAGGAGTTCCATGCAGATACCCTCCACCAGAAAATCTAGTTGCATATTTTGCATACCCTTCTTTATTTCCGATCTCTCCATTATAAAGCATCTCAAATTTTGAAACAGCTGCCATAAAATATCCTCTTGGTGTTTCAAATCCTAATTGGCTCTCTATTCCAGTCTTGCTGTATACATAAGATATTATTGTCCATTTTCCATCTATCTTTTCATATATTATCATATTTTGATTTTTTATATCAATTGCTATAGCTTTATTTATAGGAGAGTTATTTAATTTAGGATCAGCTACAAAATTGCTGCTATTTGAGTCTAAATAAGGCTCTGGAATTGATAAAGCTTTCACTTTAGATTTATTCCCCTCTTTATAAATAATTTTAACTATTGATCTGTCTGGAATATATATTGCTTCCCCTTTATATGTTGCAGAAATATTTTGATCTAGAGAAACACCATATTTATCTTTACTTCTTTTAAAATCTACATTGTTGGGATTAGGGGAATAAGAATTTACTACTGCTAGTGTTTCACCATTCTCTCTCGCTTCTTTAACAAAATTTTCTACTTTTTCTATATGTTCAAGTGTTTTTTGAAATTGGAACACTCTTTTTTCAGCCATCGGTGCATAAACATAGCCGATATTACCTTTTAAATCCTTAACTTTATACCACTTTGTTCCACCTTTTTGCTCTACTACACCTAAAAGTTCTAATCTCTCATAGTATTCACATTTTCTAACAACTGGAACATTTGTTGCCGGTCTTTCCATTATTTTAGCATTCAAAGTTTTTATAAAAATATAATTTAATAACTTTGGGTGCCCCCCTTCAAACTTCTCTTGAACTGGTATATAACCTGGGATTGTATTTTCATATTTTTCTTTAAATATCAATTTACTCTGCGGATCGTAATTTGGATCTGACATCTCTTTTGTTAATAATGAATCTGCAGGTTTTTTATTATTATTCACACAAGCAAAATTTGTCGCCATAATCATCAAAAATCCTAAAATTAGAAATGATTCTTTAATTTTTTTTAGCATTATATTACTCCTAGTTTCCAATATATATTTTTTTATTCATAGTACCGTCTTTCTATTTATTTTCGAATCAAGATGGCACAGTCTTAATTGTATCACAAATAATAAATGTTGCAATTATTTTTTATATTCTAATTAATTTTTTTTATGTTCTGATTAATTTTTTATACTCTACATTATTTGTACATTAATCTAGAATATGATATACTTTAAACATAACTTTTTTATAATTATTTTTAAGGAGTATTTATGTCTAATTTTATATCTAATTTTAATGAAAAAGCACTTATCTTTTCACAAAATAATATCTTATCAGGATTTATTATTTTATTTATATGGACATTTGCTGAATCTTCTTTTTTCCCAATTCCACCTGATTTTGTTATGTGGGGATTAGTTCATGCAAATCCAGATCTTTGGTACATCTATGCTTCCGTTGTTACTTTAGCTTCTGTTACTGGTGCACTATTTGGTTACTTTATCGGTGATAAAGCTGGAAGACCATTTTTAAAAAAATTTTTAAAAGGTACTCCAGAAGAAAAAGATGAAAAATTATCTAAAGTTGAAAATTTATTCAGAGATTATGAAAATATGGCAATACTTATCGCTGCTTTAACTCCTATCCCTTACAAAGTATTTACAATTATGGGGGGAATTATTGAGATGCCTATTAAAGGTTTTATTTTTTGGTCTATAATAGGTAGAGGTCTCAGATTTTTTTTAGGAGCTTACCTATTCAACGTTATTGCTAAGAATGACAATTTAGGTGTATACATAAAATCAAATATTGAACTTATTTTCATAGCAATTGGAATTGTTTTCTTAATTGGATTTTGTATTCAGATATACATGAAAAAGAAGAAAGAAAAAAACAGTAAAGAAAAAAATAAATTTTAAATTTTAATAGATTAAGAGGTGTCTCTTTTGTTTGAATATACTATAAAAAGAAAGAATATTAAAAATATTATTTTAAAAATAAATCGCAAAGGGGACATAATTGTCAGCGCTCCTTTAAAAATATCTAAAGCATCTCTCGATAAATTTATAATTAGCAACACTCAGTGGATAAAAGAAAAATTAACCAAAATCACTCTTAATCCCCCTCATTTTTCCCCAGTTAACTCAGAGTTTATCTATTTATTTGGTGAAAAAATTGATTTGCCTGAAAATTTTCCAAATAATCTAGAAGAAAAAAAAATATTTTTATCAAATTATTATAAAAATAAATCTATTGAACTAGTTACTCCTATTATAGAACATTTTCTAAAAATTACAGGTTTGACTATGGAACATTTAACTTTTAGAGTTATGAGGACTCGATGGGGGAGCTGTAACAGCAGTAAAAAATATATTAATATTAACTCTATTTTAGTAGCTAGCCCTTTAGAATCGATTGAATACATTGCTTTGCATGAAATAGCACATTTACACTTCCCACACCATAAAAAAGAGTTTTGGAATTTTATTTCTAAATATATGCCTGATTGGGAAATTAGAAAAAAACAATTAATTTTTTTTGAACTATAATTTTTTTACTCTAGGAGGTTTTAATTTATGATTGCAGCATTTTTTGATATCGATGGTACAATTTATAGAAATTCTCTATTGATTGAACATTTTAAAAAATTAATAAAATATGAATTAGTGGACATTACAAAATATGAAGAGTGCGTAAAAACTTCATTTAAACTTTGGGATGAGAGAAAAGGGGATTATGATGATTATCTTCTTGATTTGACTGAAACTTATGTCTCTGTTATTGCAGGTTTATCTGTACAATATAATAACTTTATTGCTGACAGAGTTGTTGACTTGAAAGGTGACAGAGTTTATAGATATACTCGTGACAGAATTGATTGGCATCTTAATGAAGGGCATGTTGTTATTTTCATATCTGGAAGCCCTGATTTTTTAGTTGAAAGAATGGCTAAAAAGATGAATGTAACTGATTTTGCAGGTTCTACATACATTTTTAAAGATGATAAGCTTACAGGAGAAGTTTTACCTATGTGGGACACTCCTAATAAGATAAAAGCTATTAACCACTTTTGTCAAAAATACAATATTGATTTAGATAAAAGTTATGCTTACGGTGATACTAATGGGGATTTTGGCATGTTTACTCTTGTTGGTAATCCAAAAGCTGTTAACCCTTCTAAAGAGCTTATTCATAATATAAAAAGTGACAATAATTTAAAAAACCGTTGTGAAATAATAATTGAAAGAAAAGATGTAATCTATCATCTTTCCCCTTCAGATATTGATGTTGAATAAAAAAATGGAGTTCTTAATTTTTTAGAACTCCATTTTTTTATAATTATTTTATATTTTTTTTATAATTATTTTTTCTAAAGGTAATTTAGGTACAAAATGCTCTCCATCTACCCTGTAATAAGCTAATCTTTCCTCTTCTCCTGGGACTATTGTAACTCTCTCTTTCCCCTTTCCTACAGCTATTAAATAATGTGATTTATACCCATCTTCTAACTGAGTTATTTTGTTTACTTCGTGTTTATTGTAACTTCCTATAACGCACATATCATAACCTAGACTTTTTATTTTCAATGCTATATTTTGTGCCGCTAAACCTAAATCAAAATTTAACATAGCATCTGAGATATTTAAATTTTCACGTGTACACAACATTATATATGCTGATGGTCCTTCTGTTATCTCTGGGTTCCACTCTATTGCACCAGCCCATTTTACAAAAGGGAAAATTTCTTCTAAAATATTTTTTGAGTTTATAATTATATACCTTGCACATTGGGAATTTCTGCTAGAACCTGCATACCTTGCTACATTTACAATCTCTTCAAGAATCTCTGTAGGTATAATTTCACTTTCAAATGCTCTTTTACTTCTACACTCCATCATTAATTTTTCTACACAACCTCTATTAGGATCATCTATTGCTTCTTCTATGAATTTAGCTACCCCATTTTCTCTATTGCTTAAAGTTCTATGTAATATTTCAGATTTTAATTTCTCATTACTATTTCCCATAGCAACTCCGTATTTTACAGATTTCAGCATCTCGTAATCATTTAATTCATCCCCAAAAGCTACGCACTTATCAATAGGGACATTCAATATTTCAACAATTTTTTCTACAGCTGCCCCTTTATTTACACCCTTAGCTAAAACCTCTAAAAAATATGAGCTTGAGTATGTAAAATCAACTAAATCTCCAATCTCTTTTTTTAACTCTGCCTCAATTACTTTTAATTTTTCATAGTCGTCAAAAAATAGTGCTTTTGTAACTTTAAAATTTTTAAGGTTATTGAAATCTTCCTCCTTAGGTTCAATTTTAGATAAATTAGTATAAAAAATTGATTTCTCTGTTTTTTTATCCTCAATATACCAGTTATCGCCAATGTACAAATTTAAATGAGTATTACTCTTTTTATAATATTCTATTAGCTTATTTGTTATCTCCTCTTCAATTGGGTTGTGATATAAAGTTTCATTGGTTCTTGTATCTATTATTCTAGCACCATTGTATGATATTATAATCCCCTCTATTCCAATTTTATCTAATATTTTCTTTGCTGAAACATGTGCCCTTCCAGTTGCTAAAACGATTTGTCCACCATTTTCTTTAAAATTATGAAGTGCTTTTTTTGTGTAATCTGTCAGCTCTTTTTTTTCATTTAAAAGTGTGCCGTCTATATCTGAAATTAATAATTTTACTTCCATCTTTTACCACCTTTATGCCTTTATTTAATTTTAGTATATCAGATTATTAAATTAATATACAAATAATAAGTTTACTTTAAATTGATTTTTTGTTAAAATTTATATATTAAATAAATAATTTAATACATAATTTTTTTGAATTGAGAGGTATTTTATGAAATTAATACCAATAATACTTACCTATCTATTATTCAGCATCAGTCTATCAGCACAGGATATAGATATTGATTTTATATTGGAACAAGTAAAAAAGAATAATCCAGATATAAGAATGAAGGAGATTGAAGCTGAAATTAGTAAAAAAGAGGTTTCTAAATCTTTTAAAAATCTAATTCTTCCTCCAGTATCCCTTTCACAATCAAAAAATTTAGATAATTTAAAAAGTGAAGATGTGAAATTTAGCAAATTAGAAGCAACTGTTCCTATTTTTGAAGGGGGAAAATCTTACTATACTTATAAGCAATCAAAAGTTAAAGACGAAATTATGAAAAAAGAGGTTTTTCTTACCACATTGGAGTATCAAGAAAAGGCTATTGAACACTATTTTAATGTACTAAATTATAGAAAACAGATTGATATAACAAACTCTGTTCTCAACTCATTAAAAAATCAAAGTAGCAGGTTAACTAAACTATTTCAAAGTGAACAACAAATCGCATTATCTGAAATCTATAAAATAGATGCTGACATTGAGTTAAATAATGCCATCAATATTGAAAATAAGCAAAATGAACAGACAAATATTGAGTATCTTTATGCTATTCTCGGTATAAATCTGAATTCAAATAATAACTTTTTAGATTTTTCAATCGATAAATATTTAAAAAATAAAATTAATTATGCTGAGGATGAGAGTAGGCTTTTAAAAGATAGTTCAATTGTAAAAAAAGAAAAATTAAAAGTTGAATCTGCTGAATATGATCTAAAACTTGCTAAATCTGAACTTTATCCTTCAGTATATGCTGGATCAAAATATGTGATTTATGATGATGAAGATGATTCTAATGAAGGTTGGATGGTTGAAGCTGGTTTTAAATGGCTTTTTGCTTGGGGTGGTACTTTAGATTCTATCTCTCAAAAGAAAAAAAGTTTAGAAAAGAGTAAAATAGATTATGAAAATAATTTAAATGATCTTACAGTAAAATTCCGTGAACAATACAGAGTTATGCAAAGTTTATACGGGCAGCTTTTAGCACATAAAAAAAGGATTGAACTTTTAAACAATAATCTTGTATTAGATACTTTAAGATATGATAATCAACTTATAAGCACTTTTGATTATCTTAACTCTGTAAATGAACTGAAAAAATCTCAAGAGGAGTACTATAAATTACAAAGAAAACTGGTGTTGGCTACTATTAAATATGAAAACTTAGCACGTTAAGGGAGATTTTATTTTATGAAAAACAAAACTATATATATCTACTTATCTTTTTTTATAGCTGTAACTCTCTCTCTTGTACTATATTTTATATATACTCATGGGAGTTTTTCAAAAAAACCCATTTTAGGGAGTGTCAAAAAAATTGATTATGCACCTAAATTTAGTTATACAGGTGTTGTAGAAAGCTCTAAAATAACCCCTATTTACATTGAAACCTCTGCAATTGTTGAAGAAGTTTTTGTAAAAACTGGAAGTTCTGTAAAAAAAGGTGATTCTTTAGCAAAATTTTCAATAAATAGCGTTTTTGCCATTGAAAAAAAAATAAAACTCAATGATATGGAGATAAATAAAACTCTTTTAAAGTTAGATACTTTAGAAAATGGTACTTCTAAACTAGAGTTAGATACAAAAAATTTAGAAATAAAAAATATTGAAGAACAGATAAAAGGTTCTAATAGAAAAATTCCAATTTTAAGTAGCGAATCCACTGCTCTTAGAAAAAGGGCTACTGCCTTATATTCTCTATTTGAACTAGGTGGTATATCTGCAATGGAAGCTAATAAAGCCTCTACTGAAGCTAGTAAAAAAGAAGCTGAATTAGAGGATTTGAAAATGAATTTAGAGCTTTTAAAACAAAAATACAGTTTAACATTTTTAGGTTATGAAAGCTTAAAAAGGGATATAACTATGCAAAAAATGGAGTTATCATCTGATCTTTCTAAACTTAATATTATAAAATCTGAGTTACTCGGAAGCCTTTCTGAAATAAAAACTCCTTTAAAATCTCCTATAAGCGGGATTGTTATCAGTGTTGATGTTACTCCTGGAAGTAATATCACACCAGGTAGTCGGCTTTTTTCTATAGCTGAACTTGACAGCACTGTAGTAAATATTAAAGTTCCATTATCTGAAATCTCTTATATAAAAAACAATCAAAAAATAGAAATTTTCCACTCTGAAAATTCATCATTTCCAATTGTTGGTGCGATTCAAAGGATTTCCAGCATCGCTAATCAAAGTTTGGATAGTTCTGAGAGAGTTGTTGATGTAGA
>JAGNZR010000045.1:0-3752 GCA_017984315.1 Fusobacteriaceae bacterium
AGAGATCTCTCCATATAAGATACTTGCTGTGACATTTACTAATAAAGCAGCTCGTGAAATGAGAGAGAGAGTTGAAAGACTTATTGGTGAAGATGCTAAAAAAACTACAGTTTCAACATTCCACTCATTTGGTATTAGACTTTTAAGAGTATACGGTGAGAAATTAGGTTATGATGCCAATTTTACAATATATGACACTGATGATCAAAAAAGAGTTATAAGAGGGATTTTAAAATCCTTAGTAGTTACAGATAAAAAACTTACAGAGAGCTATATTGCATCTATAATCTCTAATTTAAAAGAGAATGGGATAACACCTTCTGAATTTGAAAAAGAGAACCCTTTTATGCCAAACATGAAAATTATTGTAGAGGTTTTTTCAAAGTACGAAAAGACATTAAAAGCCAGCAATGGTATGGATTTTTCAGATATACTGGCAAATACAGATAAAATATTAGATATCCCTGAAGTGTTGGAAAAAATCTCTGATAAATATAGATATATAATGGTGGATGAGTATCAAGATACAAACCCTGTTCAATATAGAATAATAAATAAAATCTCTAGAAAATATGGAAATATCTGCGTTGTTGGAGATGAAAATCAGTCTATTTATGGATTTAGAGGGGCAGATATAAAAAATATTTTAGATTTTGAAAAAGATTACCCTAATGCTAAAATTGTAAAACTTGAAGAGAACTATCGTTCAACATCTATGATTTTAGAAGCGGCCAACTATGTTATAAGACATAATACAACATCCTTAAATAAAAGACTTTGGACAAGTAATGCAGAAGGGGATAAAATTGTTGTAAAAAGCTGTCATGATGGAAGAGCTGAAGCTAACTATGTCATAGAAAAAATGAAAGAGTTTAAAGAGGAAGGTAAAGCATGGGGCGATTTTACAATACTTTATAGAACAAATGCACAGTCAAGACCTTTTGAAGAGGTGTGTCTGAGAGAGAATATCCCATATAAGATATTTGGAGGGCAGCAGTTCTACCAAAGAGCAGAGATTAAAGATATTTTATCTTACCTTGCTTTTATAAATAACCCTGTAGATACAATAAGTTTAAACAGAATCATTAATGTTCCTAAAAGAAAGATAGGAGATAAAACATTAGAGAAGATTATTGAATATTCACAAGAGACTGGAATATCGCTTTTTGAAGCTTTAAGACAGTGTGAAGAGATTGCAGGTGTAGGACCAGCTGTAAAAGTTGCAATAAATAATTTTTGCAATTTAATAACTGTGACACAGAAATTGATGGCAGACTATGCTAAAGTATCAGAGATTTTTGAAAAAGTTATAGCAACTACTGGTTATTTTAAATATTTAGAAGAGAGCTATGAAGACTTTGAGTCTAGAATAGAGAATGTGAAAGAGTTAGGAGTTTCTATTTATGAGCTGGAAAAGATTATAGATGGGTTGACTTTAAGAGATTATTTAGAAAATGTGACTTTAGTTAGTGCTACAGACAGTTTAGAAGAGGGGCATGACTATGTTAAAATAATGACTATCCATAACTCTAAAGGGCTTGAATTCCCTTATGTATTTTTAACAGGGGTAGAGGATGAGATATTCCCAAGCTCTAAAGCTGATTTTGAAAAATCTGTTGAAGAGGAAGAGAGAAGACTATGCTATGTTGCTATAACAAGAGCTGAAGAGAGATTGTTTCTGTCTCACGCATCGACAAGATTTGTTTATGGGCAGGAGCAGTATAGATCACCTTCAAGATTTTTAAGAGAGATTCCTGAAAAACTGATTGCAAGGGAGAGCGACTTTATTAAAAAGAAGCATAATTATGGTGAAGGGGAAGCAGCATCATACCCAACAAGATCTTTAGATAATTTAAGAATGTCAGGCCCAAGACTTCAAGCTAACGGGGAAGCTTTCCCATTTAAAGTTGGGGAGAAAGTTGCCCACAAGAAATTTGGATTTGGAGTAGTAAGAGGGATGGATGATAAGAAAATTGTTGTGGAGTTTGTAGATGGGAAGAAGGAAATAGCATCTGTATTGGCGGAGAAGTTCTTGATTAAACAATAGAACAAGGATTTTGAATAGCTCGAAAACGATGCACTTATGTAAGCCCTTGTGAGCGTTGGTTGGCGTTGCTAAGGTTTTCTTAGCTATTTCAAAATCCCCCATGATTTGGATGATTAAGGAATTAAAGAATAGAGATTAAAAAAAACCTCCAGGTTATATAGAACTTGGAGGTTTTTTTATTTACTTTAAAAAATTATTTATTTTTTCAAAATCAACATGTCTATAATACATATTATAATAAATCATTAGCTATATTTCGTAACATAAATTATCTCCTTTTTAGCTCTCATAAGAACTATTGGATTGGCATATTTTTCAATCATTATATCCAAAGAAATATTTGTTTTTTCTTCAAATTCTTTCTTTAAATTTATCCATTTTTTATAATCAGTATCTTCAACTAAAATATCTATATCTTTTCCATCTTCCCCTCTAGCAGTTGAGCCAAAGATTCCTATTTTATCTATTTTATATTTTTCAAAAATATTTTCTGCAATTAATATGTTTTTAAAAGTTTCAAGTGTCATCTATATCTCCTCCCTGTAAAGTTTTTATTTTTGATTAAATTATACTCTATATTAAATTTTCTATCAATATAATGTTTATTCATGTAATTTTTAAATTTTTATTTATGCAGTCAATTTCTGATGCAGCTTTTATTTTTTGAATAAACTTACATAGCATGATATAATAAAGAGAAAAAGAGCAGAATTTAGGAAGGTGAATTTATGAAAAGAAAAACATTGGCTAAAGAGTTAGTGTATAAAGGGGTTGGACTTCATAAAGGGGAAAATATTGATATGAGACTTGTCCCTCAGACTTCTGGAGGGTTAGTTTTTAAAAGAGTTGATTTAGAAGAGGGGAAAAATATAATAAATGTCCATGTAGATAATACTTTTGATCTTACTCGTGGAACTAATCTAAAAAATGAGTTTGGAGCAGCAATATATACTGTTGAACATTTTTTATCAGCACTATACATTTTAAATATAACAGATTTAATGATTGAGATAGAGGGAAATGAACTTCCAATAGCTGATGGAAGTGCTATAGAGTTTGTAAAAGCTATGGAAGAGGCAGGAGTTGTAGATTTAGCAGAAGATGTGAACCCTATTGTTGTAAAAGAGCCTGTGTATGTTACAGTGGGGGATAAACATGTTGTTGTACTCCCTTATGATGGGTATAAAATAACTTACTCAATAAGATTTGAACATACATTTTTAAAATCACAAATGGCTGAGTTTGAAATAGATTTAGAGACATATAAAAAAGAGATAGCTCCAGCTAGAACATTTGGATTTGATTATGAGATTGAGTATTTAAAGAAAAATGGTTTAGCTCTTGGTGGAACTTTAGATAACGCTATAGTTGTAACTAAAGACGGAGTTTTAAATCCACAAGGTTTAAGATTTGAAGATGAGTTTGTAAAGCATAAAATTTTAGATATTATTGGAGATTTAAAAGTTATAAACAGACCGATAAAAGGACATATTATAGCTATAAAAGCTGGACATGCAATCAATGCAGAGATAGGAAAAAAATTGAGCCAATTATAAAAAAATAATAGTTGAATATCAACTTTAATCATTATTTAATCATTTAAAGTATTTAGCAGCTAATAATTCCTAAGAAAAACACTTGCCATGAAGCAAGCGCACAAAGTAGCGTAGCTGGAAGGCTGGTTTTTCGTGGAAATATTAGCTGT
>JAGNZR010000045.1:3852-6774 GCA_017984315.1 Fusobacteriaceae bacterium
AATTGAAAATGTAAAATTTAAAGCTCCAGTAAGACCAGGAGACCAACTTATATATGAAGTTAAAATTGAAAAAGCAAGAGGTCCTATAGTTAAAGGTTCAGGAGTAGCAAAAGTTGACGGAAAAGTTGTTACAGAGGCAAGCTTTACATTTAGCATGGTATAATAATTAGAATTGTAGGAGGGTTAGCAACAGCTTTAATAAAACTATAAAATTATTACTGACACAGGTAGTGGAATAAACTACAATAAAAAAGTATTGAATACTCTCTTAGATATAACAATGAATTATGAAGTTGAAAAAATTGTAATCCTATATAAAGATAGACTTATTAGATTTGGATAGGAATTAATAGAAAATATTTGTAATAAATATGGTACTGAAATAGAGATAATAGGTAGTACAGAAAGAACAAGAACTTGTTGAAGACTTGGTTTAAATAATTCTGTTTTTATAGTTGTCGGCTGCAGGGAAAAAGAGCAAGCAAAGCCAAAAAATGATTGAGGAGCTGATTGCAGATGATACTTGCCAAGAAGATTAGATTAAAGCCTAATAAAAATCAAGAGATACTTCTTTGGCAATCAGTTGGAACAGCAAGATTTATATACAATTGGACTTTAGCAAGACAGAAAGAAAATTATGAGAATGGTGGAAAGTTTTTAAGCGATAACAATTTAAGGAAAGAGATAACACAACTGAAGAAAACGGATCTGAGTTGGTTAAACAGTGTTTCAAACAATGTGGCTAAACAAGCAGTTAAAGATGCTTGTAACAGTTATAAAAGTTTTTTTAAAAAGAAAACTGTATTTCCTAAATTTAAAAGCAGAAAAAAATCTAAACCTAGCTTCTATAATGATACTGATAAACTTAAAGTAAAAGAAAATCTAGTTTTAATTGAAAAAGTTGGTTGGATTAAAATTTCTGAACAGCTACCGCTGGATACTAAATATAATAACCCTAGAATTAGTTTTGATGGAAAATATTGGTATATCTCTGTTGGAGTAGAAAAAGAAAACAATTCAGAGAAATTAAGCGATAAAAGCATTGGAATTGATCTAGGAGTGAAGGATTTAGCTGTATGTTCGAATAGAAAAGTTTTTAAAAATATAAATAAGGAAAAACATGTTAAAAAACTAAAAAAGAAATTAAAAAGATTACAAAGACAGGTTTCAAGAAAATATGAAAAATCTAAGGAGGTGTCAAACCGTTATCTTAAGAGCCAAAATATCTTGAAACTAGAGCAGCAAATTAGGCTCATTCATAGAAGAATTTCTAATATCAGAAATAACTATATCCATCAAATAACAGCTGAGATAGTGAAAACCAAACCATCAAGAGTTGTAATGGAAGATTTAAATGTTTCTGGTATGATGAAAAACAGACATCTGTCAAAGGCGATAGCAGAACAGAACTTCTTTAAATTTATTACATGTATGAAATATAAGTGTGAATTTAATGGAATAGAGTTTATACAAGTCCCAAGATTTTATCCAAGCAGCAAGAAGTGTTCACAGTGTGGAGCTATAAAGAAAGATTTAAAACTTTCAGATAGAGTTTTTAAGTGTGAATGTGGTCATGTCATGGATAGAGATTTAAACGCTAGTATAAACTTAGAAAATTATAGAGTTTCCTAATGAAGAAAACTATAATGTGTACCGTTCGTTATGCGGGAATTTAAGCCTTTGGAGAGTTATACAAACTGGAGTAGACTTAGGTCAAAACAGAATTCTATGAATAAGGAATTAAACTTATAAGGTTTTATATATTTTTATAGGTTTATGGTAACGGGTTAGCCTTGAAAGAGATACACTCAACAGCCATAATAGAAGATGGTGCAATAATAGGTGACGGTGTAAAGATCGGGCCCTATTGTGTTATAGGTAAAGATGTAAAAATAGGAGCTGGCACTGTAGTTCAGTCACATGTTGTAATAGAAGGGATAACAGAGATAGGTGAAAATAATACTATCTACTCTTTTGTTTCAATAGGAAAAGCTTCACAAGATTTAAAATATAGAGATGAACCTACAAAGACAATAATAGGTGATAGAAACAAGATAAGAGAGTTTGTAACTATTCATAGAGGTACTGACGATAGATGGGAGACTAGAATAGGGAATGATAACCTTTTAATGGCATATGTTCATTGTGCTCATGATGTAATTGTTGGAAATGATTGTATCCTTGCAAACAATGTAACTCTTGCAGGGCATGTTGTAGTAGAAGACCATGCAATAATAGGGGGACTGACTCCTGTACACCAATTCTGTAGAGTAGGGGCACATTCTATGACAGGGGGAGCATCAGGGATAAGTCAAGATATCTGTCCATTTATGCTAGCTGAAGGGAAACCTGCAAACATTAGATATATAAATGCAACAGGACTTAAAAGAAGAGGGTTTACTGAAACAGAGATAAGCAATATTAAAAAAGCTTATAAAATTATCTTTAGATCAGGAGCACCTATAAAAGATGCTTTAGCTCAGCTTGAAAATGATTTTCCAGATGATAAAAACATACTTATGTTAAGAGAGTTCATAGAGGAAAGTATTAAAAACAGGGGGATATCTAGATAATGGAGAAAATTGGGGTTATAGTAGGAAACGGAAAACTTCCCTTATATTTTTTAAAAGAGGTAGAAGGGAAAGAGTTAGATATATACCCAATAGGACTATTTGATACCATAGAACCTGAGATAAAAAAACATAAGAATTTTAGAATGTTTAATATAGGGGAAGCTGGAACTATTGCAACATACCTTATAAAGAACGATATAAAGAAACTTATTATGCTTGGAAAAGTAGAAAAAGATGTAATATTTAAAGATATGAAATTAGATAAAATAGGAGAGGAACTGCTTAAAAGACTGCCAGACAGGAAGGATGAGACTCTCCTTTTTGGAATTATACTGTTTTTTAAACAAAA
>JAGNZR010000046.1:0-4192 GCA_017984315.1 Fusobacteriaceae bacterium
TTAAAGTACCTTCTATTAAATCTAACTCAGCAAGAGCTGAATCAAGATCCATAGTTTCAGGTCTATTAGCATTTAAAACGAAGAAAAGATCGCATAATTCAGGGTTTATAAGAGAACGAAAACTAGAGAAAGCTTTAGCTCCTCCGCTGCTACCACCTAAATCGATAACATACTCATATGAATCGTCTCTAAAAGGTTTCATAACATTACCTGATACAGCAGGAAGATCCATTCCATGCTCTTTTAGAATAAAACCTAAGAGTTCAATATTTTTTTCTTCTAAAATAAGTTCGCACTCTCTACTTCTAAAGTAAGGATTAACTACATCCATATCAGCAATAGCAACTTTTTTCCCTAAATCAGCAAGTTTTACAGCATAATTAACGGCAAACTCAGTTTTACCACTACCATAATGACCGGTTATAATTCTTATTCTTTTATCATTAAGCAACATTTATTCACCTCCTAATAAATTAAAATCAATTTACAACATATTCTACTATAAAAGTTAATAAAATGAAAGCTAATTTCTTCAGTACTACAACAGTTAGTGGATAGAGAGATATCAGTATAATTTTTTAATAAAATCAAGGAAAATTGAAGGCAAAATATCAGATTTGAAGTTAATATTTTTTGCAGTGCCACCACATTTAACCCCTAAGTCATTTTTAAGATAATTTAATAGTTGAGAGCAGTCAAAAAAAGATGAGCTTATAGAGTAATTTTGATCGTTATAAGTTATTAGTATATAGTTTAAATCACTATTAATAAAATATTTTTTTATGAGATCATTTATTTTTCCAGTTTCATTTATAAAAAAAACAGGGACAGTACCTAAATTAGGGATATTTAAAATAAAATCAGGATTTAATTTAAGTTTTTCAAAAATAAAAGAGGAACATCTCATTTCTAACTCGTTTTTCTCTTTCTCAACTCTTTTTTTATCATCTATCTGCTTGTTTATCATAGAGATTAAATTCTCAGGTTGACAACTGAATGTAACTCCTAGTTTAGATACAATGTCATGCTTTAAATTGTAGTCTAAAATAGCTTTTCTTCCAGATGAAAAATAAAATCTAGTGTATGATGATTTAACTTTTTCATAACCTAAAATTTTGAAAATTCTAATATCCTTTATATCTTCAACATGGAGTCCGGCACAGGCATTAAAGTCATCTTCAATTACACTTAAAACTCTAATCTCCCCTTTTATTTTTTCTGGAATATCTTTTCTATCACCAATAATAGCTTTAGCTTCCTCTTGGGTGCAGATCTGTTCAACAACATTGAAACCCTCTTTAATTTTTAAGTTAACTGCACTCTCTAATTCATCTACAATTTGGGGAGTAACATCTGTAACATCAAAATCTAATGTACAATAATTTTCTGCCATTCTAAACCCCATAACTCTCCAACCGTATTTTAAAAATGCCAAAGCAGAAAAAACATGCTCTCCAGAGTGATTTTCTCTAGCGTCCTCTCTTCTTATAGGGTCTATTTCATAGTTATAGATACCTGGTTCTAGGGGCTTATCTACAACTACTCCAGATTCTAACATTTCAATAATAATAGTACTGTCAATGGTACCTAAATCACCTAATTGACCACCTTTTCCATTAGGATAGAGGTGTTCACCATCTAAATATTCAAAAGTTAATTTGTAATTTTTATTGTACTCTTCACAATTCAAAACCTTTAATTTCATTGTATATAACCTCACTTTTTTTGTATGTATACTAAATATTTTATTAGACATAAATATATAAATATTATAGCAATATAAAAATGGAAATAAAAGTTAAAATCAAAAATAAAGTTGCATTCATTAATATAGTTGACATAGAGGAGAATATGCGGTATTATTTTATAGTAGAAATAAGCCTGGGTGGCGGAATGGTAGACGCGGCGGACTCAAAATCCGCTTCCTTCAGTGGAGTAAGGGTTCGAGTCCCTTCTCAGGCACCAACATATAAATGATTGAAATCTTTATAAATTCATCATCGTAAATATAATACGGTGATTTTTTAATTATATAAAAATTTAAAAGAGAGGTTTTTTATGGCAGTAGTAGAATTGGTTCAAAGAAATAAAAAATTATTTTGTGTACTAGCTCTTTTTACAGTTGCAGCTTTTTGGGGAAGTGGTTTTCCAATTACAAAAATAGTATTAGAGAGTGGAATAAAACCAAATGCCATGTTAAGTATGCGTTTTATGGGTGCTTTTGCTCTTATGTATACATTTTTGAAAGTTAAAGGGATAGAGATAACAAAAGAGGAGATAAAAGTAGGTCTTATTGCAGGTACAATACTTTTTACAGCTTTTTGTACTCAAACAGTTGGGGCTGTTTATACAACTGCTTCAAAGAGTGCGTTTATAACAGGAGCTAATGTTGTTATGGTGCCTTTTGTATATTGGATTATGAGTAAAGAAAAGCCAAAAGTTATAGTATATTTTACATCTGTTTTATGTTTTACTGGAATAGGGTTGCTCTCTTTAGAGAAGGATGTATCCATAAATTACGGTGATATGCTAACATTAGCTTGTGCATTTTTTTATGCATTTCATATGGTAGTTGTGGGGTTAAATATGAAAAAATGTAACCCTTTAGTTATTAACTGTTTTCAAATGTTAAGTGCTGGAATTTTAGGAGTTATAGGTAATTTAACTGTAGAATCAGGAAGTTTAATTGGCAGCAGTTTTACAAATATGCAGATTATGGCAATGGCAGTTTTAGTTGTATTTAATACATTTTTCTGTTACTTAATACAAACTTTTGTGCAAAAATATGTACCACCTTCAAGGGTTTCATTAATTTTATCTACTGAAATTCTTTTCGGTGCAATATTTTCTGTTCTATTAATGGGAGATTTAATAACTTTAAAGATAGCAGCAGGGGGATTATTGATTTTTATCTCTATAATAATTGCTGAAATGAAGAGTTAAATTTAGAGAACAAGGGGTTATAGGAGTTTAAAAATGAAAAAAATAAAATTTAATATATTAAAATTAATTATATTATTATCCGCAATCTTTGCTCTAGCAGGTTGTGGAAATGAAAAAATTGAAAATAATCAGGATAAAAATATTAGTACAGAGGTTTTATCAGATAATAAAGACATTGAATTAAATGAAAATAAAAAATTGACTGAAGTAGTTCCTGCAGGTGAACCTGATAAAGTTCAGCCACAGCCAGTTAAAACAAATAGTTCAGGGTTTCAAGTGGCAGAAACAATAGTTCCTTCAGAACCGCAAAAGCAAGCTTCTGATATTGACGAGCCAACAGCCGGTAAAGCAGATACTCCAGTACTACAACCACAACAATTACAGCCACAGCCAGCACAACAACCTAAACAACAACCAGTACCACAATCACAAAATGTTAAACCAGTTGTAAAGAAAGTGAAGTGCAATATTTATCATCAAGGAACAGAAAGAGACCAGATGGTTTTGATTAATGGGCAAAAGATTTATGTAGATAAAAATGGGTGTATTAATTAGTAATATATGATATAATTTTATGGTATGTAAAACTTTATAAAAAATATTAATTAAAAGGGATACAAATGGTGGATACGCGACAAAATTTATTAAATCAAAATAATGTGATTTTTTCTCAAGGCGAATGGGAAAATCAAATTTTATATTTATCAGTTGATGTAGGAAAACTTCTTGTTGAAAGTGGTGCAGAGATTTATAGAGTAGAGGAAGTTATAACAAGAATTTCTATGAATTATGGATTAGAGTCAACTCCTTTTGTAATTTTAACATGTATTATGTGCTCAGCAAGAAATAAAAAAGGGGAAATATTTTCATTAGTTCAAAATATAAAAAATAGAACTACGGATTTGGATAAAATAAATAAAATAAACAATTTAGTTAGAAATATAGAAAAATATTCCCATGAAGAGTTTAAAATAGAGATAGAAAAAATTAGAAAAGGGGAATATTACTCGGAAATGAGGAAATTATTCGCCTATATAGGTGGAGCAGCATTTTTTTCAATACTTTTTAAAGGTGGTATTTCTGAATTTATAGCCTCAGGAATAGCAGGGATGATCTTATTTTTTTGGATAAAATTTTCTGATTTTATTAAAACAAATCAGTATTTTAATCTAACTATAGGGGGAGCATTTTGCTCTATGGTTGCCTATACTTTATCAAAATTTGGATTGATAGCAGAAGTTCCAATTAC
>JAGNZR010000046.1:4292-6760 GCA_017984315.1 Fusobacteriaceae bacterium
AAAATAAATTCAAATAAAAAAAATTAAATAAAAATACTCTTTAATAATATAAATAAGATGTTTAATTGTAAAAAAACATGTAATTTGGTATAATTTTACATAAGAGTTTTTTTCAGGAGGAAAAATGGAAAAGAAAATAAATTTGTTAAATTTAACAAAGAATGAATTAGAAAAATTTGTTGTAGAAAATGGTATGAAAAAGTTTTATGCAAAACAGATATTTAGTTGGCTGCATGAAAAATTTGTAAGAGATATAAATGATATGACAAATATCTCTATAAAAGATAGAGAGATATTAAAAGAAAAATCATATATCCCTTTTTTAAATCTATTAAAATATCAAGTATCAAAAGTTGATAGAACGGAGAAATTTCTTTTTGGTTTAGAGGATAGTAATACAATAGAGACTGTATTGATTAGAACTAAGGATAGAAATACACTATGTATCTCATCACAGGTTGGATGTGCAGTAAATTGCGACTTTTGTGCAACGGGGATAGCTGGGTTTGTAAGAAATTTAGAATTAAGTGAGATACTTAACCAAGTTTATACAGTTGAGAGAAGATTAAGTAAACAGAATGAGCACCTAACTAATATAGTATATATGGGGATGGGAGAGCCACTTTTAAATTTAGAAAATGTTGTAAACTCATTAGATCTGTTTTCAGATGATAACGGTATAAATATATCAAAGAGAAAGATAACAATTTCAACTTCTGGAATTGTACCAGCTATTGAAAAATTATTAGAAAGAAAGATATATGTTGAGCTTGCTGTATCTCTTCATAGTGCAATTAATGAGAAAAGAGATACATTTATGCCGATAAATAAAGCTTATCCTTTAGAAGATTTACATACAATTCTTTTAGAGTACCAGAAACATTCAAAAAGAAGAATTACTTTTGAATATTTGTTAATTAATGATTTCAATCTATCTGATGGAGATGCGAATGCTTTAGCTGATTTTGTACACGATTTTGATCATATGGTTAATTTAATCCCATATAACCATGTAGAGGGGAAACCATATGAGAGACCTACAGAGAAAAAAATAGAAAAATTTGTTAAAACTTTAGAGGGGATCAGAAAAGTTAATGTTTCTATCAGAAAAGAGAAAGGCAGCGATATAGATGGTGCTTGTGGGCAACTTAGAAGAAAAAACGAAAATAAAAATTAATAAGGTGCAAAGTTAATTTTAATTAGAGGTGTATATGAAAAACGGAACTAAAGTAATTGTAGCTATCAGCGTAATAATTTTTTTAGGAATGGTAGCGGTTGGAAGTGTAGCAGGTCTTTTTGTATATAAAAATTATAAGGAGTTGCCAAATATAGAGCAACTTGTCTCAACATATAATCCATCAATTCCAACGAGCATCTATGATAGAAATGGAGTATTGATTGATAGTATTTATAAAGAAAAAAGGGAAATTATCCCTATTTCTGAAGTTAGTGATAATATTAAAAAAGCATTTATCGCAATAGAAGATAAGAACTTTTATAAACATTATGGTATTAATATAAAAAGAAACATAGGATCATTAATTGTAAATATAACTCAAGGAAGAGCAGTGCAAGGAGCAAGTACAATAACTCAGCAATTAGCTAAGAATGCTTTTTTAACTAATGAAAAGAAACTTTCTAGAAAAGTTAAGGAAGTTCTTATTGCTTTCAAAATAGAGAGTTTATATACAAAAGATGAGATTTTAGAGAAATATTTAAATGAAATATATTTTGGTGGTGGAGCTTACGGAATAAAGACAGCTGCTAGACAGTTTTTTAGAAAACTTCCAAGTGAACTTAATGTAGCAGAAGCAGCAATGCTTGCAGGAGTTCCAAACAGACCAGAAAAATATAATCCTAGAAGAAAATTAGAGAATGCATTAAAAAGGGCTCATTCAATCATGTATGAGATGTATGAAGATGGTGCTATAACTAAAGAAGAGTATGAAAAAGCATTAGCTCATGAATTTATTTTAGTGGAAAAAAATACTGATGTAACAAAATATGATTTAAGTAAAGTTACACTAATTTATGATAAAGAGGCTAGAACAGAGAGTAATGTACCTGAATATACTGATTTGATCTATAATTTCTTAAAAAATTATAAAGATGATAATGGAGAGAGAGTATTTACTGAAGAACAAATATATAGTGATGGATTAAAAATTTATACATCTTTAGATTTAGAGATTCAAAAAACTGCTAAAGAGGTAGTTGAAAAAAATAATTTATTGAAATCAAGAGAAAATTTAGAAGTAGGAATGGCTACAATTGATACAAGCACAGGTGATATAGTAGCAATTATAGGTGGAAAGAACTATAAAACTGGAAACTTTAACAGAGGAAGCATGGCTAGAAGACAGCTGGGATCATCGTCAAAACCATTTTTATACTTTACAGCTCTTGAAAGTGGAGCAGGTATAAATACAGTAATAGATGATTCCCGTGTAAAATTTGGGAAATGGGAG
>JAGNZR010000047.1:0-2423 GCA_017984315.1 Fusobacteriaceae bacterium
ATAGATTTTAAACAATTCTTGGGGATGTAGTTTCAATGTTTTCAATAGAAAATTTATGGAAATTATAAATAAAAAAATAAAAAAATAAATTTTTAAAGAAAATACTATACAAAATTTGTAAAGTGGTGTATACTTGAATAGTAATGTTTGTAATTTAAGAGTTAAATTGTAATAAAGAAAGTACTTCTAGTATTTTTTTACAATGTTAGATTTGAGACTTACTATCATTAAAAAATAATTTGGAGGTACAAAATGAAAGGAATAGTTAAATGGTTTAACGAAGAGAAAGGATTTGGATTTATCACTGCTGAGGATGGGAAAGATGTATTCGCTCACTTTTCTGCAATTCAAAAAGACGGATTCAAAAAGTTAACTGAAGGAGAAGCAGTTACATTTGAAGTTACTCAAGGTCCAAAAGGTCCACAAGCAACTGATATCAAATCTATCTAATTAAATAGATTATAAACCCTAGATTAAGTTCTAGGGTTTATTTATTATAAAGGAAATTTTAAAAAAATGTCATATATTTAACACAAGGACAGTTTACAATTATATTAGTGATAAAAGTTTATTTTAAAAATAATCACTTATTTTATAATAAATATTAAGGAGAAAAAATATATGAATAATAAGATAAAAATTTTAGGGATGCATTGTGCTTCTTGCTCTTCAAGAGTTGAAAAAACTGTAAAAGATATACCTGGATTATCAGATGTTAATGTGAATTTAGCTACTGAAACCCTTACATTTACTTCAGATGAAAATTTTGATCTGTCTATTGTGGAAAAAGCAGTGATTGAAGTAGGTTATACTCCAGTTATTGAAAAAAAAAAGCTAAATAAAGAAACTGAAATAAAAAATGAAAATTTAAACAAAGAGGAAGATAACGCTATTTTATATAGAAATCTGAAATTTATTTTGAGTTTTATGTTTATTTTGCTTTATGTTTCTATGGGAACAATGTTAGGACTTCCTATTCCTAAAATAGTTTCAATGGAGTATAGCGTTGCAAATTTTGCGTTTTTGCAATTTTTATTAACTTTGCCAATCCTCTATATAGGAAGGGAGTTTTTTATAAATGGTATACCACAGCTTTTAAAAGGGTATCCTAATATGAACTCCTTAATATCAGTTGGAGTAATAGCTTCTATGACTTTAGGAATTGTTACTCAATTTTTAATAAATCTTAACCCTGCAGATACCCATTATGCCCATTCAATTTATTATGAAAGTGCAGGAGTCATTGTAGCTTTAGTTTTTTTAGGAAAATCTTTAGAAAAAATAAGCGTTAATAAAACACAGGGTGCATTAAAAAAATTGTTGGAGTTAGGGGCTAAAGAAGCTATATTATTAATCGATGGTATCGAAGTGAATACCCCTATTGAAGAGATAAAAGTTGGAGATATTGCAGTTGTTAAACCTGGACAGAAGATCCCTTTAGATGGAGTAATAACTTTTGGGTCAACTTCTATAGATGAATCTATGTTGACAGGGGAGTCAATACCTGTTGAAAAAAATCTAGGGGATAGAGTAACAGGTGCAACAATTAATAAAAATGGGTACATTCAAGTTAAAATTGAAAAAATCGGTGAAGATACAACACTTTCTAAAATCGTAAAGCTCATAGAAGAGGCCCAAGGAAGAAAAGCTCCTATAGCTAAACTAGCTGATAAAATCTCTTTATACTTTGTGCCTATTGTCATAGGAGTAGCGCTTATAACAGGTATTTTATGGGCGGTTTTTGGAAAAGATATATATTTTGTATTTAATATAGTGATATCTATACTAGTAATTGCATGCCCGTGTGCTATGGGGCTTGCAACTCCAACAGCAATTATGGTCAGCACAGGAGTTGGAGCTCAAAATGGTATCCTTATAAAGGGTGGAGATACTTTAGAGATAGCTGGAAAAATAGATGTGGTATTACTTGATAAAACAGGAACGATAACTTTTGGAAAACCTGAAGTTACAGATGTAATCCCTATTCACACAACTTTAACAGAAGGGGAGATACTATCTATTATAGGGAGTTTAGAAAAATACTCTGAACATCCACTAGCTTCTGCAATTGTGGAAAAATCTGAGGCTATGGGGGTTAAATTTTTCAATGTAGAAAAATTTTCTGCTATTTCAGGTAAAGGGGTAACAGGGTTTATAGAGGGGAAAAATATACTTATAGGAACTGAGAAATTAATAGAGGAGAACTATATCACAACACTGCATATAAAAGATAGGTTAAATAATCTATATAATGCAGGGAAAAGTGTGATGATTGCTGCAAGGAATAGGGAGATATTTGCTATTATAGCAGTGTCTGATTTAATAAAACCTACAAGTAAAGAGGCTATAGCTCAGATTAAAAAGCTCAATATGAAAGTTGGAATGGTAACAGGGGATCATAAAATGGTTGCAGAAGCAGTAGC
>JAGNZR010000047.1:2523-6611 GCA_017984315.1 Fusobacteriaceae bacterium
AGGTGTATTATGGAGAAAGTACGTAGAAAAAGAGAGATAAATGAGGCTAAATGCATAGACTGCGGTGCTTGTGAGCGTGCCTGCCCAATGGAGTGCATAGTTTTCATAAAAAAAGAAAAGAGTTAAAAATTTATTAAATAAAAACTACTCAGCTCATGCAATTAGAGCTGAGTAGTTATTTTTTTAGCTTACACAATTAGGAAACAATTTTTTCATTCCACACCCTGAACATTGAACTCTGCATTCAGGAGTTAAAGCTTCCTCTTGAGCTTTTTTATATTCAGATTTTAAAAACTCTTTAGTTACACCGATCTCAACTATATCCCATGGAAGATCTGCATCTAATCCCCTTTCTCCTAAATACTCTGTATCAGACATTTTAAGTTCAGAGATTGCCTCCATCCAAATATCAAAATTATCAGTATAGTCATCTAATTTAGCCCCTTTTTTCCAAGCAAGCTCTATTAAATCACCAGTTTTTTCATCACCTCTAGAAAGGAACCCTTCTAAATAAGATTTTTTCTTTCCATGAATTTTTAATGAACACCCTTTTGCTCTATCAAAAAGATCTCTAAGAATCTTATGTTTTCTATTCATATCATCAAAGTTCATCTGACTTTGCCATTGGAAAGGGGTATGAGGTTTAGGAACAAAATTAGAAACACTAACTGTTATATTGACTCTTTTAGTTATTGCACGGCAGGCTTTCATAACTCTCATTGTAAGATCATAAATCCCTTTAACATCCTCATCTGTTTCAAAAGGTAACCCAACCATAAAGTAAAATTTAAAATTCTCCCATCCGGAGTTAATGGCAGCTATGGCAGTTTCAATAATCTCCTCTTCAGAAACCCCTTTATTGATAACATCTCTCATCCTTTGAGAACCAGCTTCAGGTGCAAAAGTAAAACTAGGTCTTTTTCCTCCACTTATAGCTTCAGCAGTTTTTACTGAATGAGGGTTCATCCTTAAAGATGGCAGTGAAATTGAAAGGTTTTTATATTTTGGATTATCTTTTATTTTATTGATTAATTTATCTATATCAGGGTAGTCGCTGCTGCTTAAAGAGGAAAGAGAGACTTCTGAATAACCTGTACTGGCAATCATCTTCTCAATAAGTTCAACATTTTTTTCAAATGAACGCTCTCTTTGAGGTCTGTATACTATTCCTGCCTGGCAGAATCTACACCCTCTTGGACACCCTCTTTGAATCTCTACAGAGGCTCTATCATGAACAATCTCCATGTAAGGCACTAATTGGTTGTCGTAATATTCAGTATTGTCAAAATCTCTTACAATAGCTCTTTGAATTTTTTGTTTCCCTTTATGAATAGATGGGATATATATTCCCTCTATATCTTTTAAAGCTTCTAATTTCTCTTTTTTTGTTTTACCGGCATTTTGAACCATACGTCTTGCAACCTCTGGCATATTGTCCTCTCCATCACCAATAGCAATGAAATCAAAGAACTTCTCCATAGGTGCAGGGTTCATCATGCATGTTCCACCACCCATTATAATAGGGTAAGAATCATCTCTATCAGAAGCATGAAAAGGGATCTTTCCAAGATCTAAAATATTTAAAACATTGGGATAGCTCATCTCGTAAGAGAGAGAAAAACCAACAATATCAAAATCTCTTAAAGCTGTTTTGCTTTCTAAAGAGAATGACGAAATCCCCTCTCTTCTCATAATCTCTTCCATATCAGAATTAGGAGCAAACCCTCTTTCTAAATAAAACCCTTCAACTTTATTCATAATGCTGTAAAGGATCCTTAAACCTAAATTAGACATTCCAACTTCATAAATATCTGGAAAAACTAAGCACATATGTGATTTAAATTCTTGTTTATGGATACTGTTCATCTCATTTCCAAGATATCTTGAGGGTTTTTCTACCTCTAATAAATGTTTTTTTAACTCTGTGGCAATACTATTTGTTTTCATATTTTTCTCCTATTTCAATAAATGAAATTATTCACTGTCTAAAATTTGAAATTCTGACATAAAGATGTCATCAGTTTTATCATGGTGTTGTCTAATTAAAGAAGCTAATTCAATATTGATATTTTTTAATTTTTCAAACCCTAAAATAGCATGGTTTTCTACTTTTTTATCCCCTATTAAAACTTTTTTTACCCTTCTCAGAAGAGATATCTCCTCTTTTCCACAGTCATGCAGAAGAGCCAGTTTATAATAAAGATGATTTTTACCCAAAATTTTACTGTTTTTTACTCTTTTAAAAATTTGGTAGCTGTGAATCTTATCATACCTTCCCATACTGCAAAATAGCTCAAACTCTTCATGGCTTAAAACAGCAACAATATCTAAATCCCAACTGTTATCGTATTTTCCAAAAAGATAAGTAACACCCTGTTTAATTCTAGCTATAATTGGACTGTTCATATTAAAACCCCGCTTTTAAATCTCTCTGACTAAAATATTACCAATTACTTTTTTTAATTTTTTTATGTTATTACCGTTTTTTCCTATAAATTCACTTTTTATCTCTTTAGGGATATAAAAAATTGTTATCTCATCACCAATTTTCTCAGTTTTAACCTCTGAGAAATTAAAACTGCTGAACTCTTTAATCTCATTGAGTAAAGAGTTATCTATTTTATTACTGTGTATAAGCATATTATTCAGCTCATCTTTTAAATAAATTTTTTCCAGTATTAAATACTTTCCAGGCAACGGTTCTAATGAGTTTGTAAGGATAAAACTAGACATAATCCTTACTTGTTTAGGCATAAAAGAATCACCTAAAAATCTAAGTTTTCCATTCTCATAAGTGATTTCAACAGTTCTAATATGATTTTTAAGCTCTAACCCTTTTTTATCAGTAAATTCACTGACATCATAAGTGCCGCTTTTTTCTCTGCAAAGTCTTATGATCTCCTCTTCTGAGTTTAAAATTTTCTTTTGAGGGTAACTGTAGAGATACTCTCTCTTATCTACCATATCAGGAAAAGCTAAGTTAGGAAGGGTTTTTACAATTTTTTTTACTTTCAAAAATTCTGATTTAGCATTGAACTCTTTTTTTAGACTGTCTAAATCACCAATATATTTACTGCTGACATATAGTATATTTTCATTGGCACTAACTTTAGCATCAGTTCTTCCCCCTTGTTGAATCCCTTTAGCCCAAGTAAAACCGATACTGTTCATAACCTCTTTAAATTTAGATTTTACAGTTGTTTTCCCGCTCATCTCATCAAAGGAGTGGAACTTTGCACCATCATAAGCAATATAAAACATAAAACCAAATTTATCAGTTTTTTCTAACTCTCTTAAGTTTAAATTCATTATTTACCTTAACCTTTTTTTTCTATATTATTATTCGTATACATATTTTCTTCATCATCTCTAAATCTTACAATGTGGTGTTTTCTACATCTAGCTTCATAAGATTCAGCGGCTCCTACCATAACAATAGGGTCATCATAGAATGCAGGTTCACCATTTACTAATCTTTGAGTTCTAGAAGCTGGACTTCCACAAACCATACATATAGCATTGAATTTATCAACAAATTCAGCTTTTGCAAGGAGTTCATCCATAGGTTTAAAAGGCTCCCCTCTAAAGTCTTGATCAAGCCCTGCAACAATAACTCTTTTTCCATTGTCTGCCATCATCTGACAAAAATCAACAACAGTTTCTCCAAAAAATTGCACCTCATCGATTCCGATAACTTCAACGTTGTCATACTGCTCTTTAACTAAAGTAAACATCTCTTCAACAGTGGCAACAGGGACTGCTTCAATAAAATTCAGACTGTGGGAAGCAACTTTAATATTGTCATATCTGCTGTCAGAGGAGTGTTTAAACACAACTAAACTCTGGTTAGCATATTTTACTCTTCTTAATCTTTTAATCAACTCTTCGCTTTTTCCTGAAAACATACTACCTGTGATAACCTCTATCCACCCCATATGTTCATTGTAAAACAAACGCATATAGACACCTCTTTATACAATAAAATAATTTTATTTTCTCATGATATTATATCATAAAAATTAAGTATAAAAGATAAAAAATATTTTATTAAAGTTTGATTATATGTTTTTCTGCACTTTACAGAATTA
>JAGNZR010000048.1:0-5187 GCA_017984315.1 Fusobacteriaceae bacterium
ATATTTATAGATCCAAAAGATTTTTCAGAGTGTAAAAAAATAGCTAACTACATCAGAAATGACCAAATGGTAACTCTTAATTTAGAATATTTAGATACAGAAAAAGCTCAAAGAATGATGGATTTTTTAATGGGTGCAATGCTTGTTAAGGGAGCATCTTTCATAGAGATAAGTAAAAAAGTTTATACATCTGTTCCAAAGAGTGCAAAAGTACACTATGAAGGGAAAAGAGATTTAAAAGGTAGATTTTATAATGGAAGTGAAAACGATAATTAATTTAATGTAGGATCAAGGAGTAAAAAATATTGGAAAATAAAAAAGTAAGAGCTTTAGCTTTATTTTCAGGGGGACTAGATAGTTCACTTGCAATTAAAGTTGCATTAGAGCAAGGGATAGAAGTTATTGCACTAAATTTTGTTTCGCATTTTTTGGTGGATATAATGAAAAAGCTGAAAAAATGGCTAAACAGTTAGGTGTAAAGTTAGAGTATATAGAGTTTAAAAAAAGACATATGGAAGTTGTGAAAAATCCAGTTTATGGGTATGGAAAAAATATGAACCCATGCATAGACTGCCACTCACTTATGTTTAAAATAGCTGGGGAATTGTTGGAAAAATATGATGCTCAGTTCATAATTTCAGGAGAGGTTTTAGGACAAAGACCTATGTCACAAAATGCACAGGCTTTAGAAAAAGTAAAACAACTTTCAGAGGTTGGGGACTTAGTTGTAAGACCACTTTCTGCTAAATGTCTGCCTATATCTAAACCGGAGCAGGATGGATTAATTGACAGAGAGGGACTTTTAGCTATTCAAGGAAGAGGAAGAAACTATCAGATGGAACTTATGGAGAAATATGGACTAGTAGATTATCCAAGTCCAGGTGGAGGATGTCTTCTTACTGATATAGATTATTCTAATAAACTTAGATCATATAAAGAGGATGGACTTTTAGAGGATGAGTATTCTATACTTTTTTATTTAACAAAAATGGCAAGAGTATTTAGATTTGGTCCTAAAAAATATGTTTTTGTAGGAAGAGATGATATTGCAAATCATAAGATGATGGAACATAAAGATGAAGTATCCCATATGATTAGAGCTTTTGATGTAGCTGGTCCAATCATACTTATGTATGGTGAGTTTTCAGAAGAGGAGAAGAGTCTTGCAAGAGATTTTTATTCAAGATATTCAAAAGTAAAAGGAAAAGAGAGTGTTTATGTACTTTTTGATGAGGTAAAAACAGAAGTTAAACCTATAGATTTAGAAAGGGTAGAATCTCTCATGAAACAGTATCAAGATATAGGGAAAAAGAGAAAAAAGGATTGATATGATTAAAGTAATTGTAGATGGAGCTAAGACAAAAGTTATGTATGACTCGGAAAAAAGAGTATATACTAAAACTTTTAATCCAGATACTGATAAAAAATTAAAATATATTCTGGGGATGCGTACTTATCCTGGAGAGAATTTTAAAAAAATATCAGATTTTTTTAACAAAAATGGGATAAAAACGCCAAAAATTTTAGAAGTAGGAAAGTTTAAAATAGTGACTCAAGAGTTAGAGGGTATACTTTTTAGAGATGAGCTTCACACTACCGCAAATGAGAGAAAACTTTTTCTTTTAGATTTGTATATAGAGATTGTAGCTAAGATAATAAACTTAGGTGTATATTTTGGAGATTTTAATTTTGGAAATTTTATAGTTAGCAACAATGATTTGTGGGCAATAGATTTAGAAGATTATAGAAAAGATTTTTTTTCTAGCTGTAGAAAAAAATCACTGCTTAAAAGATTAAAAAGGTTTTTGCTGAATACAAAAACAGATAATCTTCCTATGAGTGGGCAAGAGATTTACGATAAAATACTAAAAAAAATATCCAGTTAGCTGGATATTTTTTCTATTAATATGAAAGATTATAGTTGAATTAGGAGAGTAATATGGAAAATGAAGTTTTAACAAAAGCTCAGATGATAGAGGAGAGCTTAAGGACTAAATATAGAAAAAAGATATGGTCTAAATTTGTAAAAGGGGTTAAAGAGTATAATTTAATAGAGGATGGAGACAGAATTGCAGTTGGAATCTCTGGTGGAAAAGACAGTCTTCTTCTGGCAAAACTTTTTCAAGAGCTGAAAAAAGATAGAAGCAAAAATTTTGAGCTTGCTTTTATTTCAATGAACCCAGGTTTTGAAGCCATGGATATGGAGCAGTTTAAAAAAAATTTAGAGGAGCTTAATATCCCTTGTGAAGTTTTTGAAGCTAATGTATGGGAGGTTGCATTTAAAGAGAATCCGGAATCGCCGTGTTTTTTATGTGCAAAGATGAGAAGAGGTGTACTTTACAATAAAGTTGAGGAGTTAGGGTATAATAAACTTGCTCTAGGTCACCATTTTGATGACTTAGTAGAGACAACTCTTATAAATATGTTTTATGCAGGGACTGTAAAAACTATGATCCCTAAAGTGAACTCTACAAGTGGAAAGCTTCAGCTGATAAGACCCCTTATAAATGTTTATGAAAAGGATATTATAAATTTTACACAAAGTAATGAGATAAAAGCTATGGCTTGCGGATGCCCTATTGAATCAGGAAAAGTTGATTCTAAAAGAAAAGAGATTAAATTGCTTTTAAAGGATTTAGAAGAAAAAAATCCTCATATAAAACAGAGTATATTTAACTCTATGAAAAATATAAATCTAGATTATGTTTTAGGATATACAAGGGGAAATAAAAAAGATTAAATTCCTTAAATTTATAAAATTCAACATTTTTACGGAATGTATTCCTTAAAAAATGTTGAATTTCTTTTTTTTTAGTTTATAATATATGTAAGAGGTGATAAAATATGAAAACTATTAAAAGGGATGAATATTTAGATTTTTTAATAAGATCTAAAGATAAACAGATTATAAAGGTTGTTTCTGGAGTGAGAAGATGTGGAAAATCAACTCTTTTCGAAATTTATCAAGATTATCTGCAAAAAGAAGGTGTAGACTCACAAGAGATTCATACTATAAATTTTGAAAATATAGATTATGAGGAACTTACAGATTATAAAAAACTTTATAACTATTTAAAAAGTAGATTAATTACCAATAAAATGAACTACATATTTCTTGATGAGATTCAACATGTTGATAAATTTGAAAAAGTTGTAGATTCACTTTTTATAATGAAAAATGTGGATATTTATATAACTGGTTCTAATGCTTTTTTTATGTCTGGTGAACTAGCAACATTACTTACAGGAAGATATATTGAACTAAAAATGTTACCACTTTCATTTAAGGAGTATCTACAGGGAGTTGAGGAGTACCAAAAATTTAAAAATTTAACATCTTCAAATACACTTCTTGAAAATTATCAAAATTATCTACTAAACAGCTCTTTTCCATATACACTGCAACTAGAGGGTAATAAAAAAAATATTAATGAGTATTTGCAAGGTATTTATAGTTCTATTTTATTAAAAGATGTTGTTACTCGTATTAAAGTTTCAGATGTAATGATGCTTGAATCAATTATTAAATTTTTATTTGATAATATAGGAAACCTTTTTTCTACAACAAAAATTTCTAATACAATGACATCCATTGGAAGAAAAATAGATCAAAAGACCGTCGAAAAATATTTAAAAGGGCTCACTGATAGTTTAATTCTTTATGAAGTTAACAGATATAATATTAAAGGAAAAAATTTGTTAGCAACTCTTAGTAAGTATTATGTTGTTGATATAGGGTTACGTCAAATGCTTTTGGGAAATAGGAATATGGATCTTGGACACATTTTAGAAAATATTGTTTATTTAGAACTTTTAAGAAGAGAAACTCATATTTATGTTGGGCAGTTTGGAGATACTGAAGTAGATTTCGTAACAATCTCATCTGATAAAATTGCTTATTATCAAGTAGCCCTTACAGTATTAGATGAAAATACTCTAAAAAGAGAGTTAAAACCCCTTGAAAAAATATCTGATAACTATCCTAAGTTTTTATTAACATTAGACGACAGTATTATTGAAGGGGATTATAATGGAATCAAAATATTAAATGCTATAAAATGGCTAAAAGGTGGAGAGTAGTATGATAAATATATCTGAAATAATAGATCTAGACGGAGTAAAATTTGAAAATTGTACTCTAAGTGTAGTTGAAAGTGAAGACAAAAGCAGTGGATGCATTAAAGTTTTAAATCAAAAAGATTCTATGGAGACTGTTATACAATATAACAATAAAAAAAGAATTAAAAGTTTAAGAGTTCTAGAGAGAGTTTTAGGAACAAGAATAGAGCTTGATAACTTAAATGAAAATGAACTTTTAGCATATATTGAAAATGAAGGGTTCTCTAAAACTTTATGGAGCCCTATAGGAAAAGCTATGGGGGATTTCAATATGGTTGAAGAGGGTGACAGAGTTGCTGTTGGACTTTCAGGTGGAAAAGATTCTATGACTGTCCTTAATGCACTTTTAAGGGTAAAAAAGATCAGCAGAGTGAATTTTGATATTATCCCTATACATATCCACCCTGTAGAGGATGTTGCTAAAACAGATAAAATAAAAAAATACTGCGAAAAATTAGGACTAAAAATGCAGATTATTGAAACTAGACTAAGTGATATGCTTTTTGGAGAGGAAAGAGTGAGTAACCCATGTTTTCTTTGCGCAAGGATAAGAAGAGGTATATTATACACTGCCATGAAAGAGCAAGGGATAAATAAACTTGTATTAGGGCACCATAAAGATGATATAATTGAAACTTTTTTAATGAACAGTTTTTATCAAGGAAATCAAAATATGATGAAACCAGCTTATGTCTCTGAAGAGTATGGAGTAGAAGTTATAAGACCTTTGGCATATGTAGAGGAGTCTGAAGTTATTAGATATGTGAAAAAAATGAACCTTCCTATTTTAAAATCTGAGTGTCCTTATGAAACTGATACTAATTCTAAAAGACTTAGAGTCAAAAACTTAATAAAAGAGCTTGCAACAGAGGATGAAAATGTAAGGAGTATTATTTTCAACAGTATAAAGGATAGATTAAAATAATAAAACATAAAAATATTAAAATATTAGAAGATTAGGATTTTTGAATTCTCACGGAAAAACGTGCTTCCGCCTTACGCTGGTGTGCTGCGCACAATGTGCTTGGCTAACGCAATGTTTTCCTTAGAGAATTCAAAAATCCCTAA
>JAGNZR010000048.1:5287-6534 GCA_017984315.1 Fusobacteriaceae bacterium
AATTTAATTGTTGACAAATTTAGTAGGTTATTATATAATCACACTGTAATAGTTTGATAATCAAAGTATATCAAAACAAAAATAACATTATTTAAAATTATTTTATATATAGATGGAGATGAGGAAGTATGAAACTGACTGAGTTAAAAAGAGGGGAAAGTGCAGTAATAAAAAGAATAGGCAATGTAGGCGAGCTGAAGAAAAGACTGATTGACTTAGGTATTAACTCTGGGCAGATAATAAAATTAGAGAGAAATGCACCTCTAGGAGATCCACAGGAGTTTAGAATAAACGGGAACAGTATAGCAATCAGAAAGAAAGATGCGGACAATATAGAAGTAGAATAAAAGTTAGAGAAAAAGGAGCAGATTAAGATGATAAAAATTGCATTTGCAGGAAACCCTAATGTAGGAAAAAGTGCTTTAATAAATGCTATTTCAGGTTCAAAACTGAAAGTTGGAAACTGGCCAGGTGTAACAGTAGAGAAAAAAGAAGCTAGATTTATGCACGACGGGGAAGAGATTGAGATGGTAGACCTTCCAGGTGTATATAGTTTAAGCCCTTACTCTTTAGAGGAGAAAGTAACAAGAGATTATATTTTAGATGAAAATCCAGATGTAATAATAAATGTTATAGACTCAACTAATATCGAGAGAAACCTTTATCTAACATCTCTTTTAAAAGAGTTAGGAAAACCTATGATTATTGCTCTTAACTTTTTTGATGAGTTTGAAAAATTAGAGTATAGACTAGATAAGAAAAAGTTTAAAGAACTGCTTGGATTAGAAGTAATTGAAACTTCAGCTTTAAGAGAGAATGGGTTAAAAGAGCTTTTAAATAAAACATTAGAGATAGCTAAAAAATCTAAGTTAAATGAGACGGGTTTAATCGATTATGAATTAGACTTTGAGCAATATGTAAATACAGAGATTAAAGAGATCAAAAAACTTATAAAAAATGATGAGATATACAGTGGAATTTTAAAAAAATATGCCCTTAACTTTGTTGCAGTAAAGACATTAGAAGGTGATAGAGAGTTCTTAAAAAGAGTGCAGGAAGAGTTTAAAATTGATTTAACGAATACTCTTTGCAAATACAGAGAGAAGATAGAGAACCGTTTTGAAGAGGATGTTGAGACTGTACTGGCTGAAAAAAGATACGGTGTAATTAGAGGGATTGTTGCTCAAACACTGTCAACATCTTTGAAAAATAGGCTGGATTTTACAGATAAAGTAGATAAGATTTTA
>JAGNZR010000007.1:0-52929 GCA_017984315.1 Fusobacteriaceae bacterium
AACAGAGTCATTATTGAAGAGTATTTAGAAGGGTTTGAATTTTCTTTAATCGCCATGATTCATAACAAAATTATTATCCCTCTTGAAGTTGCTCAAGACCATAAAAGGGTAGGGGATAATGATATGGGACCTAATACTGGTGGGATGGGTGTTTACTCCCCTGTTCCAGCTATTACACCTGAAATAGTAGATAAAACTATAAAAGAGATTATTAGACCAACTGTTGAAGCTATGGAGTTAGAAGGAGTTCCTTTTACAGGGTTTCTTTTTGCAGGGATTATGCTGACTAAAACAGGGGTTAAGACTATAGAGTTCAATGCAAGACTTGGAGATCCTGAATCTCAGGTAATCTTACCAAGAATGAAAACTGATTTTTTAGATGTTATTTTAAACCTACTTAACAATGAAGAAACTGAGATTAGCTGGGATAAAAGATTTGCTATTGGTGTGGTTATGGCTTCAGCTGGTTACCCAGAATCTTTTACAAAAGATGCTATTATTGAGATAGACCCACTTTTAAATGATACTCTTCTTTTCCATATGGGGACTAAATTAGAAAATAACAGATTACTCACTAACGGGGGAAGAGTTTTAATCCCTGTTACTTTTGGAGATACTCTGAAACAAGCTCAAGAGCTGAATTATTCAGAATTAAAAAAAATAAGATGCAGTAAACTTTTCTTTAGAAATGATATTGGAAATAAGTCTTTAATTTAAATATTTTTATACTTTTTAATTTATAAAAGGAGATGAATAAATGTTAAACGGAAAAATTATAAAGAAAGCAATAACTTTTGATGATGTACTACTTGTTCCAGCTCACTCTGCTGTGCTACCTTATGAAGTTGATTTAAAAACTAAACTTACTAAAAATATAACTCTAAATATACCTATTATCAGTGCTGCTATGGATACTGTAACAGAGAGCGATCTAGCTATAGCTCTTGCTAGACAAGGTGGAATCGGGTTTATCCATAAAAATATGAGCATTGCTGAACAGGCTGCAGAGATTGATAGAGTAAAAAGATCTGAAAGCGGGATGATTAAAAACCCTGTTACTCTACTTAAAGAATCTACTGTTATTGAAGCTAACGATATAATGAGAAGATATAAAATATCTGGACTTCCTGTTATTGAAGAGGGGGGAAAGCTTATTGGAATAGTTACAAACAGAGATCTGAAATATAGAAAAGAGTCTGATGAATCTATAGAAGAGATTATGACGAAAGACAATATTATAACTGCTCCTATAGGTACAACACTTGAAGAGGCTAAAGAGATTCTACTTTATAACCGTATTGAAAAACTTCCAATTGTTGATGATCATGGGTATTTAAAAGGGCTTATCACTATTAAAGATATAGATAATCTTGTTGAGTACCCTAATGCCTGCAAAGATTCTCAAGGTAGATTGAGAGTTGGAGGAGCAATAGGAATAGATAAAGATTACCTACAAAGAGTTAAAGCACTTGTAAATGCCGGAGTAGATATCATAACTGTGGATTCTGCCCATGGACATTCAAAAGGTATTTTAGAAGCTATTAAAAAAATTCGTGAAAAGTACCCTACTTTAGATATTATCGGTGGAAATATTGTAACTGCTCAAGCGGCTATAGACCTTATCTCTGCTGGAGTTAACGCTGTTAAAGTTGGAATAGGTCCTGGATCTATCTGCACAACAAGGGTTATTGCAGGGGTAGGAGTGCCACAATTAACTGCTGTTAATGATGTTTATGAAATATGTAAAGAGCTTGGAATCGGAGTTATTGCAGATGGTGGTATTAAATTCTCTGGAGATATTGTAAAAGCTATTGTTGCTGGTGCTGACTGTGTTATGCTTGGTGGGCTTTTAGCTGGAACAACTGAAGCTCCAGGTGAGGAAATTATATATGAAGGTAGAAGATATAAAGTTTATGTAGGTATGGGGTCTTTAGCTGCTATGAAAAGAGGTTCTAAAGACAGATATTTCCAAAAAGATGAGCAAAAACTTGTTCCTGAAGGGATAGAGGGTAGAGTTGCATTTAAAGGGGATATAAAAGATGTTGTATTCCAATTATGTGGTGGAATCCGTTCTGGTATGGGGTATTGCGGAACTCCAACTATCCAAAATTTAAAAGAGGATGCTAAATTTGTTAAAATAACTGGTGCAGGTTTAAAAGAGAGTCACCCACATGATATTATTATAACGAAAGAGGCTCCTAACTATTCAAAATAATTCTGTATTAAAAATAATTAAAAATAACTAAAAAAGTATACTCGAATCTATAATAAAATGCTATAATGGCCTCACTAATTTATTTATAATAGTTATTATTCAGCTATTTTTAAGGAGGGGGAGTCATTTTGAAAAAAATTATCAGTTTAATAATTATTCTTTTTTCAATTTTTATAGGGTGTGAAAAAGATTCTAAAATTGAAGAGGTAAAAAATTCTTATATTATTGGAATTGATGATGCTGACTATCCCTTTGAGTATAGAGACCCTATTACAGGAAAACTTACAGGGTTTGAGTATGAACTTATCTCTGAAATAGCAAAAGAAGGGGATTTTGAAATAAAGATAGTTATTATCCCTTTTGCTAATTTGATTCCAGAGTTGGCTAAAAATACAATTGATATTGGTATTGGGCATTTTTCAATAACAGATGAGAGAAAAAAATTAGTTAATTTTAGTAACTCTTATTTAAGCTCAAATGAAGTTGTTTTAGCAAATAAAAATAATACTTCCACAAATGAGGATGCACCTATTTATGCAGAGCCTCCTGGAACTACGTTTTTAGATTATGCAAAAAAAATACCTAATGCAAAAATAGTTGAAGAGGTAAAATATGATAAAATCATTGAAAAACTACTTCAAAAAGAGATTGACTATACTATAATAGATGAGCCTACAGCTACTGTATATTCATCTATGCACTCTGAGCTTTATATAAAAGAAAATATTCAAAGAACATATATTGGTCTGGCTCTTTCAAAAAAATTAAGCAAAGAGGATACTAAAAAAATCAACAAGATTATTGATAAATTTATAGAAGATGGAACAATCGACAAATTAAAAGAAAAATATAATATAAGATAAGATATAATGCCTTGATAAATTAAAGGGATTTTGTAGAAAAATAAACTATAAAATCCCTTTTTTACTTATTTGAAAAGTATATATTAATATTATCATATAAAAATAAATTTGATTTGTATTGAACTTTGGATTATTATTATAAGTAGGAAAATACAATTAAGGAGACATTTATGATTATAGAAAAAAGTAAATCTATGAGAGAAAAAGTGTATGATAGACTAAAAGAGATGATAATTAATGAAGAGTTAAAACCTGGTGAAAGGATTATTGAAGTCGAGTTTTCAGAAAAGTTTAAAGTTAGCAGAACCCCTTTAAGAGAAGCTATTAGAATGCTTGAATTAGAAGGACTATTGGAAGATAGTGGTGGAAATGGAATGGCAGTAAAAAAAATAGGTATCTCTGATATTCAAGAAGTATATGAAATAAGAATAGCATTAGAAGGGATTATATTAAAAGAGATTGTAGAAAATAAAGATAAAAATGGAATAAATCAATTAGAAGAGTTATTAAATAAAACTAAAAAACTTTTAGATACCTCTAAAGATGCAGATCAACTTTTTAAGTTATTTTCTGAGTTTAATGATATTTTATATAATCTATCTAAATATCAAAAAGTTGTGAACCTTATAAAAAATATAAATATGTATCTTAGAATTTTTAGAAAATACTCTATTGATAATGAAGAGAGAAGATTAAAGGCTTATAATGACCACGTAGGAATTGTAGAAGCATTGAAAGATTGGGATTTAGAAAAAGCTTTAAACTTGAATAACCTACATTTATCAAATTCAAAAGACTTTATAATTAAAAATCTAAAAAAATAAAAAACAAATAATCCTAAAAAGAAGTTTTATGTTTAAAAAAAGAATATAAATCTTCTTTTTTTTATTGACAACAGTTTTTGTATACAGTATACTGTATACAAAGAAAACATAAAAAAGGAGTTATAAATGGAATTAAAGGTAAAAGCCGTGGCTGGAACTATCGAGTCTAGTGATATTCAAATTATTGTAGAACCACATGATTCTGGAGTTGAAATAATTTTAGAAAGCGTTGTTATAAAGCAATATGGTGAAGATATCAAAAAAGTAATTGAAGAAACTATAAAAGAGTTTGGAGTAACTTCAGCGAAAGTCTATGCTAATGATAAAGGTGCAATAACCCCAGTTATCAGAAGTAGAGTTCAAACAGCTGTATACAGAGCACTAGAATTAAAAAAATATATGTGGAATTAGGGGGATATAATGAAATTAAGACGTTCAATGCTTTTTGTTCCAGGAAATAATCCTGCAATAATAAAAGATGTACATATATATAAACCAGATGCAGTTATGTTCGATTTAGAGGATGCCATAGCTGTAACAGAAAAAGATTCAGCACGTTTTTTAGTATTAAATATGCTTTCAAAATTTAAAGATTATTATAAAAAATTAAATATAGAAACTGTTGTCAGAATAAACCCATTAGATTCAGAGTATGGACTTGAAGATTTAGAGTTTATCGTAAGGGCTCAACCAGATATAATAAGGCTTCCAAAAACAGAAACAGCTCAAGATGTTTTAGATGTAGAATCACATATTGAAAGAATTGAAATTGAAGCTGGAATCCCATGTGGGCAAATAAAAATGATGGCAGCTATTGAGAGTCCTTTAGGAGCTTTTAATGCTCAGTCAATAGCTACATCTTCAAAAAGACTAATTGGAATTGCTATTGGTGGAGAAGATTATGTGACTAATATGAAAACTAACAGATCTCCTGAGGGAGTAGAACTTTTAATGGCTAGGAGCATGATTGTTATGGCGGCAAGAGCTGCTGGAATATCAGCTTTAGACACAGTTTACTCTGATATTAATAACGATGAAGGTTTTCTAAATGAGGCAAAATTAATAAAACAACTTGGATTTGATGGAAAATCTCTTATTCATCCAAAGCAAATTGAACTTGTTCACTCTATATATACCCCTACTGAAAAAGAGATAAAAAAATCTTTAAAAATAGTTGCAGCAACTGAGGAAGCCCTAAAGAACAATTTAGGTGTATTTACAGTTGATGGGAAGATGATTGACAATCCTATTATAGAGAGAGCAAAACATGTTTTAGCTCTAGCAAAAGCTGCTGGTCTAAAATTAGAAGGTGAGGAGTAGTTATGAAAAATCTAAGAGTTACAGAGGATTTATTAAAGAGCATAAAAGGTTATGAGAATAAAAAAGTATATTCATCTCCATTTGAATATTCTCCATTGGGAAATCTTACAGAATCTCAAGAGTTAAAAGAAAAATTAAAAAGAACAAAAATTTTAAACTCATTAGAAGAAGCAATTAAAACTTCTGGTTTAAAAGATGGGATGACAATCTCTTTCCATCACCATTTTAGAAATGGTGATAAAGTTTTACCTATGGTATTGGAAAAGTTAGCTGAAATGGGCTTTAAAAACTTAAGAGTTGCCTCAAGTTCTCTAACAGCAGCTCATGTATGCTTAGTAGACCATATAAAAAACGGTGTTGTAAACAGAGTTGAATCAAGTGGACTGAGAGGTAAATTAGCAACAGAGATATCTAACGGTATACTAGGTGATTACCCCGCTGTTATCCGTTCTCATGGTGGAAGAGCTAGAGCAATAGTATCTGGAGATTTAGAAATAGATGTAGCATTTTTAGGAGTTTCTTCTTCAGATTGTATGGGAAATTCAAATGGCGTAGTAGGAAAATCAGTTTGTGGTTCATTAGGATATGCAAAAGTTGATGCAGCTTATGCCAAAAATGTAATAGTAATAACAGACACTTTAGTTGATTATCCAAACCATCCTATAAGTATTCCACAAACAGATGTCGATTTTGTAGTTGTTGTTGATGAAGTTGGGGATTCTTCAGGGATAATGTCTGGAGCAACGAGGTTTACTTCAAATCCAAAAGAGCTTTTAATGGCTAAGAAAGTTTTAAGTGCTATGTTAGCATCAGGACTTTTTGTAGATGGATTCTCAATGCAGACTGGGACGGGAGGTGCTTCCTTAGCTGTTACTAGATTTATTAAAGAGGAATTAATTAAAAGAAATATAAGATGTAGCTTTGCATTAGGTGGAATAACAAACGCTTTCGTTGAACTTTTAGAAGAGGGATTAGTTAATAAATTATTCGACACACAAAGTTTCGATTTAGGTGCTGCTAATTCTGTAATAAAAAATGAAAGACATGAAGAAGTAAGTGCAGATTTTTATGCAAATCCTTCAAATAAATCTTGTGCGACAAGTAAATTGGATTTTGTTGTATTAAGTGCTTTAGAAGTAGATAAAGATTTTAATGTAAATGTTATTTCAGGTTCTGATGGAGTAATAAGAGAAGCATCTGGAGGCCATTCCGATACAGCTGCTTCAGCTAAAGTTGCAATAGTAGTTGTCCCTTTAGTGAGAGGAAGAATGGCAACATTAATGGATAAAGTAACAACTGTAGTAACTCCAGGAAGCACTGTTGATGTGGTTGTAACAGATTATGGAATAGCTGTAAATCCATTAAGAAAAGATTTATTAGAGCGTTTCAAAAAAGCAAATTTAGAATTAAAAACTATGGAAGAGTTAAGAGAGATTGCTATATTTATATCAGGAGAACCAAAAGAGATAGAGTTTACAGATAAAGTTGTTGCTGTTGTAGAATATAGAGATGGTAGTATTATAGATGTAGTAAGACAAATAAAAAATTAAAAACATAAAATATGGAGGAAAATATTATGGCAAAAAATTTTAAAGAGTTATTTGACCCCAACGAATCTAAATGGGGTGGACTTAATATTAAGTTGTTTATAAGTATGTCATTAATTGTTGCGCTAGTAATCTACTCACCATTTGGAGGAAAAGAGTCAGGATTTCTAAGACCTAATTTCTTAATTGTTATGACAATCCTAGCAGTAATAGGACTTTTCTTTGGAGAACTAGGGGATAGAATACCCTTCTGGAATGATTATGTAGGAGGAGGGACAGTTCTTGTTTTCTTCGCTACAGCAGTAATGGGGACATATAAAATGGTTCCAGAACCTGTATTAAAATCTATCGATACTTTTTATGATTCAAATCCTGTAAATTTTTTAGAGATATTTATTCCTGCATTAATTGTAGGATCAGTTTTAACTGTAAATAGAAAAGCTTTAATAAAATCTGTTGCAGGATATATCCCTTTAATTCTAATTGGAGTAGTCGGTGCTTCTGTTTGTGGAATATTAGCAGGACTTTTGTTTGGAAAAGCTCCTATAGATGTAATGATGAACTATGTACTACCAATCATGGGTGGAGGAACTGGAGCTGGAGCAATTCCAATGTCAGAAATGTGGGCACAAAAAACAGGGGAAGATCCTAAAAAATGGTTTGCTTTTGCTATATCTATATTAACAGTTGCTAATATAATCGCTATTTTATCAGGAGCTTTATTAAAACAGTTAGGAAAGAAAAAACCTAGTTTAACTGGAAATGGTGAGTTAGCTATTAATAACTCTAGAGATGTAACTGAAGAGAAAGAGAAAAAATATGAAGCGGGACAAAAAGAGTTTGCAGCAGCATTATTTTTTACAGGAGTAATGTTCATGGTAGCCTGTATAGCTGAAAAATTATGGGGCGCAATGAAAATGCCATTTGAAATTCATAAACTAGCATTTTTAGTTTTATTAACAATAGCAGCAAATGTTGCAGATATTGTTCCAGGTGAAATAAAAGAAGGAGCTAAAAAGATGCAATCTTTTTTTTCTAAGCATACAATTTGGATTTTGATGGCAGCAGTAGGATTTGGAACAGATGTGCAAGAGATAATAAACTCTTTAACATTAGGAAATTTAGTTATAGCTATAGCTATAGTTGGTGGAGCAGTAGGTGCAATAATGCTTGTTGCTAAGAAAATGAAATTTTACCCTATTGAAGCTGCAATAACAGCTGGGCTTTGCATGGCTAATAGGGGTGGTTCAGGTGATATAGCTGTTTTAGGTGCAGCTGATAGAATGGAACTTATGTCTTTTGCGCAAATATCTTCAAGAATAGGGGGAGCAATAATGTTAATAATAGCTTCTCTAGTATTTGGTATGTTTGCATAATTAAATTTAAAAAATTTTAATTCAAAGAACTTAAAAGGGTGTCTTTTAAAAGCACCCTTTTTCAATACTAAGGAGGGAAGCTTTTTGAAAAAATTACTAATAACAGAAACTGTGTTAAGAGATGGACATCAGTCTCTTATTGCTACAAGACTAAAAACATCTGAAATATTACCAATTTTAGAAAAAATGGACAATGTTGGTTATCACTCTTTAGAAGTTTGGGGTGGAGCAACATTTGATGCTTGCATTAGATTCTTAAACGAAGATCCTTGGGAGAGATTAAGAGAGATCAAAAAAAGGGTAAAAAATACAAAATTACAAATGCTGTTGAGAGGACAAAATCTTTTAGGGTACAGACATTACGGTGATGATATAGTTGAAAAATTTGTTAAAAAATCAATCGAAAATGGAATTGATATTATAAGGATATTTGATGCTTTAAATGACTTAAGAAATGTAAAAGTAGCAGCGGAAGCTACTAAAAAATATGGTGGCCACTGCCAAATAGCAATCTCTTATACTATAAGTCCAATTCATACATTAGAATATTATACAAACTTAGCAAAAGAGATAGAAAAAATGGGAGCAGACTCAATTGTAATTAAGGATATGTCTGGAATACTTCTACCTGAGCTTGGTTATAAACTGATAAAAGAGATAAAATCTGTAACATCACTACCTTTAGAATTACATACCCATGCAACGTCTGGAATAGCAGAGATGCTATATTTAAGAGCCGTTGATGCAGGAATAGATATTTTAGATACAGCCATTTCAACTTTTTCAGGAGGAACAGCACAACCAGCAACAGAGTCATTAGTGTATACTTTAAAAGAATCAGAAAGAGCTACAGGATTAAATATAGATTTTTTAAAAGAGATTGCCGAGTATTTTAAGCCAATAAGAAAAAAATATTTAGATGAGGGAATCCTAAACCCACAAGCTCTGTTTACAGAACCTAGTATACTGGAGTATCAATTACCTGGTGGAATGCTGTCTAATTTAGTTTCACAACTTACAGCACAAAAAGCAGTGCATAGATATGAAGAAGTTTTAAGAGAGATACCTAGAGTTAGGGAAGATATGGGATTCCCTCCTTTAGTAACTCCTCTTAGCCAAATGGTAGGGACACAAGCAGTATTTAATGTGCTCACAGGTGAAAGATATAAAATGGTTCCAAAAGAGATAAAAGACTTAGTAAAAGGACTTTATGGAAAGACACCTGCACTTATAAGTGAAGATATTATAAAAAAAATAGTAGGTCAGGAAGAGCTATTCACAGGAAGACCTGCTGATTTAATATTACCTGAGTTTGATAAATTAAAAAATGAAATAAGTGATTATGCAAAATCAGAAGAAGACGTACTAATTTATGCAATGTTTCCTCAAGTAGCTAGAACTTATTTTGAAAACAGAGATAATAATATGAAAAAAGAAAGCAAAGTGCAGACTATAAATATAGTATTTTAAAATAAAAAATATTAAAAGTATTTAATAAAAGGAGTTTTTATGAATAGCATGTTTGGAAAGTATCTTTCCCTATTAGATTCATTGTTAGTAACAGCAATTTGCATGGGAATCGTATTTTTGGTACTAATTATTATTGCTTATATACTATCATTATTTGAGCATATTCCAAAAAATTTAAGCAACACCCATACAAAAAATATAGGTCAAGAAACTATAAATAATGCAGTAAAAAAATCTAATGATGCAATAGAAACAACGCTTAATCCAGAAAAAATAACTGATGAAAATATGGTTATAGCAATGTTAGTTGCTTCAATGGAAGCTGCAGAAGAAAATGATGGAGCTTATATAAAAATTAGAAATATAAAAGAGATATAATTATCTTAAAAATCTAAAATTCTAACTAAAAATAATGAAGATTAAACAAAGGAGAAAACAATGATAAAAGTTTATAAAATTAAAGTTGGAGAAAAAGTCTATGAAGTAGAAGTAGAATCTGTTACTGAAAAAGAGGGAACAATATTAAAAGAAAAAATAGATTTTATACCAGAAAAAAAACATGTTTCAACTCAAGGTGAAAAAATAGAGGCTCCTATGGAGGAGGCTGTAGTGGCTGTTGAAGAGATAGAGTCTCCTATGCAGGGGGCTGTAGTAAGTATTGAAGTAACTGTAGGTCAAAAAATTAATAAAGGTGATACATTGCTTATTATAGAAGCTATGAAAATGGAAAATCCAATAGTTTCGCCAATTGATGGAACTGTTGTTTCAATTTTAACTTCAAAAGGAGCTACAGTAGAAGGTGGAGATGTCCTAGTAGTAGTAGCTTAATCTAAACACAATAAAGGAGATTAAAGATGGAATTATTAAAAAATCTTTATATGACTACAGGGTTATATTTAATGACTTGGTCACAACTTACAATGATCTGCATAGGTCTATTTCTATTATATTTAGCAATAAAAAAGCAATATGAACCATACCTATTACTTCCAATCTCTTTTGGAATATTTTTAGTGAATCTTCCATCAATACCGGGAGAGGGTTTAATGGATAAAGGTGGATTATTATATATATTATATCAAGGGGTTAAAATGGGAGTTTACCCCCCATTAATTTTTTTATCAATAGGTGCCTGTACAGATTTCGGGCCTCTTATTGCAAATCCAAAAAGTTTACTTTTAGGTGCAGCAGCCCAATTAGGGGTATTTGCAGCATTTATAGGGGCTAATATGTTAGGGATGACTGGAGCTGAAGCGGCATCAGTTGGTATTATCGGTGGAGCTGATGGACCTACAGCAATTTATTTAACATCTAAATTAGCACCTCATATGTTAGGACCAATAGCTGTTGCAGCATACTCATATATGGCTTTAGTTCCGGTTATTCAACCTCCTATAATTAGAGCTTTAACAACTAAAAGTGAAAGAGCCGTAAAAATGACTCAACTTAGAAATGTAAGTAAAAGGGAGAAAATATTATTTCCTATAATAGTATCTGCAGTAGTTATTCTTTTAATACCTTCTTCAGCTCCATTAATTGGAATGCTTATGCTAGGAAACTTAATAAAAGAGTGTGGGTTAGTAAATAATTTAGTTGATAATATCAAAAATGCAATGCTTTATATAATAACTATTTTCATAGGTTTAACAGTAGGAGCAACTACTTCTGCAGATGCATTTTTAAATATTAATACTATAAAAATAATTGTAATGGGGTTAATGGCTTTCGCCTGTGGAACAGCTGGTGGTGTTCTATTTGGAAAAATTATGTATAAAGTAAGCGGAGGAAAAATTAATCCAATGATCGGAGCAGCAGGAGTATCTGCAGTTCCTATGGCAGCAAGAGTTGTCCAAAAAGTAGGTCAAGAGGAAAATCCAAGTAACTTTTTACTTATGCATGCAATGGGACCAAACGTTGCAGGAGTAATAGGATCAGCTGTTGCAGCAGGAGTATTACTAGCAATATTTAAATAAAAATCAAATATTAATCAGATTAAATTTTATTAAAGGGATTTTGTAGAAAATTAAACTACAAAATCCCTTTTTTTATTTTAATATTGACAAATATTTATTATAGGTATACCATATAGGGGTATACAGTATATTGATTAAAAGGGGAGTAATAAATGGGAAAATGTATAGATAATTCAGCTGTAATCAAACGTTTAAAGCGTGTTGAAGGTCAGATTCGTGGGATTATAAAAATGATTGAAGAGGATAAGCCATGTGAAGATATTTTAATCCAAATAGGTGCTTCTAAAGCTGCACTTCATAAAACAGGGCAGTCTATTTTAGAGGAGCATCTACATCACTGTGTTTTAGACGAATTAAAAAATGGGGATGAAGAGGTAGTAATGAAAAAACTTATATCAGCACTGAACCAATTTTCAAAGACTTTATAAAAGGGGGATAAATCATGATTTTAAAAAAAGAGTATATAATTAAAAATCTTCACTGCACTAATTGTGCCAGTAAAATTGAAGCAAATATAAAAAAAATGAATATAGTCTCTGATGCTAACATAGATTTCTATACAGGGAAGCTGACTCTTACTCTAAAAGAGGAGACAGATGATGAGCCTTTTATAAAAAAGCTCTCTTTTATATGTGATAAAATTGAGCCTGGAACTTTTGTTAAAAAAATAGATTACACACAGGAAGATTCATCACCTTTAGAGGAGCTTTCAAATATTGATGAAGAGATTATAAAAGATGAAGATTCAGAGGAGAATAGAAAAGAGCATATAAAAGAGTTAATAATAAACTCTGGACTGATAGTTAGTATATTTATCTTTTTAATCTCATTTTTTATAGATTCTAATTTTAATAAAAATTTACTACTGGTAATAGCTTATTTTTTATCTGCTACGGATATTTTAATAATCTCCCTGAAAAATATTAAAAGAGGGAATTTTTTAGATGAGAATTTTTTAATGAGTATAGCTACAATAGGTGCTTTTGCATTAGGGGATTTTTCTGAAGCAGTTGCTGTTATGATTTTTTATAAAATTGGTGAATTTTTCCAAGAAAAAGCAGTTGCTAATTCAAAAAAATCAATTGAAAAGCTTCTATCTTTAAAAGCTAATTACGCTAATCTGAAAACAAGTTCAGGGGAGTTAAAAAAAGTTTCTCCTGAAACTGTAAAAATTGGAGAGATTATCACAATCAAAACAGGGGAAAAAATACCTTTAGATGGAACTGTTGTCACAGGGGAATCTTTAATTGATAACTCCGCTTTAACAGGGGAATCTATCCCAGTATCAGTAAAAGTCGGAACTACTATTTTAAGTGGTGGAATACTTTTAGGAAGCAGCATAGATGTTGAAGTTATCTCTGTTTATTCAGATTCAACAGTAAGTAAAATTATTGAACTTGTAAAAAATGCTAACTCGAGAAAACCTGAGTCTGAAAAATTTATAACTAAGTTTGCACGTTTTTATACGCCAACTGTGGTAGCTTTAAGTATCATCATAGCAATTTTTCCCCCTTTTATATTAGATCAACCTTTTAATATCTGGTTTGGAAGAGCTCTTATATTTTTAGTTATCTCTTGCCCTTGCGCCCTTGTTTTATCAATCCCATTAACTTTCTTCAGTAGTATTGGGTATGCTTCTAAAAACGGTTTGCTCATAAAAGGGGGGAACTATTTAGAAAAAATTTCTAAAATAGACACTATAGTATTTGATAAAACTGGAACAATAACTAAAGGAAATTTTAAAGTTGATGAGATTATATTGAATAACTGCACTGAAGAGCAATTAATACTTTGTGCAAAAGCAGCAGAGTATTTATCTAATCACCCTATAGCAAAAGCTATTTTAGATTATGAATCTTCACCTCTAAATAAAGAAGCCATCTTAAACCATGAAGAGATCCCTGGAAGGGGAGTTTCAGTTCAATATATGGGGGATGAGATTTTAGTTGGAAATTATCTGTTGCTGAGAGAGGCTGGGATTGAAATAACCCCTTATGACACTTTTAAGACAGCTATATATGTAGCTAAAAATGGTATCTATATAGGAATTATTTTAATAACTGATCAAATAAAAGATGGTGCCTCAGAAACTATAAAAAGTTTAAAAGAGCTAGGAATAAACCTTTATATGCTTACAGGGGACTCTAACAGTATTGCCAAAAATGTTGGTGAAAAAGTGGGACTGAACCCTTCTAATATATTTAGCAGTCTATTGCCTCAAGATAAAGTAGAGCATTTAGAAAAAATAAAATCTAAATCGAAAAATGGAGTAATTTTTGTTGGTGATGGTATAAATGACGCTCCTGTCCTTGCTTTGGCTGACGTAGGAGTAGCTATGGGAGGTATTGGAAGCGATATAGCCATTGAATCATCTGATGTTGTAATTATGAATGATGAGTTTGAAAAGATTAACACCCTTATCCTTTTAGCTAAAAAAAATAAGAAGATATTAATAGAAAATATAATTTTAGCATTAGGGATTAAAATTATTGTTATGATACTTGGAGTATTAGGGTATGCTAATCTATGGCTAGCAATATTTGCTGACGTTGGTGTTTCTATTTTAGCTATTTTAAACGCATCTAAAATTTTAAATAAAAAATAATAGATATATAAATAAAAATAGAATGGGGATACCCCATTCTATTTTTTTAACTTTAAAATTATTAGTTCAATTCCAAAAATAAAAAGTGAAAATAAAAGTATAACATGATGAATCATCTCACTTGGAAATAGATTAAATTTGATTAAAAGCAGCATAAATACAGAGATACCTATAGCATAAAAATACTTTTTTTCCTTATATTTAAAAGTTTTAACCATAAAAATTATTATTGAGAGTATGACTATTATCAGTATAAATTTTATACTTTTTTCTGTTAAAAGATTTTTTGAGATCTCTCTATTAATAAAATATGCATATCTCATTACTCCCATTTTTTTTCCCCCTAAATAATATAGTATTCCTGGGGGGATTAAAAGTAAGAGTTGAAATATTCTAAAAAACCTAATTAAATTGTACTTATTCAAATTACTCTCCTATTGTAACAGGATTTTTTGGATTATCGCTCCACTCATACCAACCATTTGAATATAGTGCAGCATCTTTTACCCCTATAACTCTAGCATATACTAAAACTTCAGCAGCTCTCCATCCACTTCCACAGAAGAATGTTAATCTCTTATTAGTATCAATACCTAGCTCTTTCCATCTTGCAATAATCTCTTCACCATTTTTTAAAGTATTGTCTATATTTCTATAAGCTTCTAACTGGTTAGGATCTGATCCAGCTTCTCCCCAAAGAGCTCCAGTAGGTCTCCCTTTATATTTTAAATCAGAGTATCCAGTGATTTTTCCAATATGCTCATCCTTACTTCTAATATCAACTAATATCTCTTTTGAATTATTTGCAATAGCAGCTTTTGCTCTGTCTATTCCAACTATTAACTCAGGGTTTAACGGTTTATCAGCTCCATAAGATGCAACTGGTTTTTTAGGATTGCTTTTTGTTTCAAGAGCAAGATTTTCTCTCTTCCAAGCAGGTAGTCCCCCATTTAAAACAGTAACTTCAGCTACTCCTAAGTATTGTAAAATAGCAGCTATTCTATAAGAAGGCATAGGGTTTGTACTGTATAATACTACTTTGCTGTCTTTTGTTATCCCATTATTCTTAGCAAACTGAATAAGTTTATCATCAGACACAATGCTCCAAAGAGGTGGAAACTCAATCTCATCTGTATTTATATGAACAGCTCCAGGTAGATGCCCTTTAACATAATCTTCATCATTTTTTTCCTCTCCCCAAGCAACTTCAAATACCATTACATCTTTTTCATTTTTGATTTTATCTGCAATAATTTTAGCAGGTGCTATCATCTTATATCCTGCATAAGAGATTAAAGGTTTGTTTGCTTTGTCCCACTCTTTTATATCAAATAATGAGATATTAGTAATTCCTTTAGAAGATAAATAATCAGCAACTATTTTAGCATCTTTTCCATTAGCATCATATATAATAACTTTTTTATCTTTAGTAATCCCTTTAGAAGATAAAGTTTTATTTAAAATCTCCTCTTTATCTTTAGCATCTGCACTAACCCAATTATATGCAAAATCAGTAGCGCCCTCTATATGACCACCTTTGCTCATCCCATCTAAAGCCCATCCATTAAAAGCATCCCCTATTCTTGAATCAATAACAATAACATCTTTTTCATTTTTTAATTTTATAACCTCATTCAATGATATAGTTTTGTAGTTTTGTGCAAAAGTAGTAATAGCACAAATTAAAAACATTGTAATTATAGATAAAAATTTTTTTAATTTTAACATTTGAACTCTCCTAATTTTTAATTTAATAGTTTTTATATAAAAAATACCACTTAATCTATATTTAAAGTTTTTGTATAATATCACACTAATATTATCTTTTTATTATTGATAAGTAGCATATAAATTTTATCTACACTCTTAACCTAAGAGGTAAAAAATATCACTGTCATCTCATGCAAAAATACCTCCAAATTATAATTAAAATTCTTTTATAATTATAACATAAAATTGTAAAGCATGTAAAAAAACATAATTATTACTATAATTTAATAGTTAAATATTGTATAATAAAAAGTAAAATAAAAATTATTATATTATTATAGAAATAATATTAAAGAATAGGAGAAAAACTTATGAATAACTATGAAATAATTGTAGTTGGTGCTGGGCATGCTGGAGTAGAAGCAGCTCTCGCTTCAGCAAGATCAGGAAAGAAAACGGCATTGTTCACACTGTATTTAGATAATATCGGGATGATGTCTTGTAACCCATCTATAGGTGGTCCTGGAAAGAGTAATCTAGTTGCAGAGATTGATGTTTTAGGTGGACAAATGGGGTGCCATACAGACAGATATAATCTTCAGCTTAAACATTTAAATACAAGTAAAGGACCTGCTGCTAGAATCACAAGAGGGCAGGCTGATAAATATCAATACAGAATAAAAATGAAAGAAGTTATCGAACAGACAGAAAATTTAGATATAATTCAAAGCTGTATTGATGAGCTGATTGTTGAAGAGGGAAGATGTATCGGTGTCATCTCTAATTTAGGGATAAAGTATTTTTCAGATGCAACAATACTTTGTACTGGAACATTTTTAAAAGGTAGAATAGTAATCGGTGATGTTGAATATAAAGCTGGAAGACAGGGGGAAAACTCTGCTGATAAACTTTCAGATAGTTTAAGAGCTAACGGCATAAAAATAGAGCGTTATCAAACAGCAACACCGCCAAGAATTGATAAAAGAACTGTAGATTTTTCTGTTATGCAGGAGCTATACGGGGAAGAGAACCCTGTTTATTTTTCAATTTTTACAGAAAAAGAGAAAAACAGTATTGTTCCAACTTGGTTAACACATACAACAGAGCAGACAATAAAAGTGACACAGGATCTTTTAAAATATTCCCCTATAGTTAGTGGAATAATTGAGACTCATGGTCCAAGACACTGTCCGTCACTAGATAGAAAAGTTTTAAACTTTCCAGAAAAACATAAACATCAAATTTTCCTAGAACTGGAATCTGCTGATTCAAATGAGCTTTATGTAAATGGACTGACTACAGCTATGCCGCCATTTGTCCAAGATGAGATGCTTAAAACTATAACAGGGTTAGAAAATGCTAAAATAATGAGATACGGTTATGCTGTTGAATATGATTATGCACCTGCTGCACAACTTTATCCAAGTTTAGAATCTAAAAAAGTAAAAAATCTATTTATGGCAGGTCAGGTTAACGGAACATCTGGTTATGAGGAAGCAGCAGCTCAAGGTTTCATGGCAGGGGTAAATGCCGTAAAAAAAGTTGAAGGAAAAGAGCCTGTTATAATAGATAGAAGTGAAGGTTATATCGGAGTTATGATTGATGACCTTATTCACAAGAAAACTCCAGAACCATACAGAGTTCTCCCTTCAAGAGCGGAGTACAGATTAACTCTTAGATTCGATAACGCATTTATGAGACTTTGCCACCATGCAAAAGAGATCGGTTTAGTTTCAAAAGAGAGATTAAATGTAATGGAGAAAGGGATTTTAGATATAGAGAGAGAGGTTTCAAGAATTAGAGAGACAAGTATTCCTATGAATGAAGCAAACAGGGTTTTAGAACTTGTTGGAGAGGAGCAAAGACTGACTAAAGGGGTTAAAGCATCTGAAATTCTAAAATTCAAAAAGGTTAATTACAGTGATTTAAAGAATATTATGGAGATAGAGGATTACCCTTACTTTATAACTAATCAGATAGAGACTATAGTTAAATATGAAGTATTTATAGAAAGAGAGAGAGAGCAGATAGAGAGATTTAAAAAGTTAGAGGATATGAAGATCCCTCATGATATTGACTATAATGAGATTAGAGGGATTTCAAATATAGCTCGTTCAGGTCTTTTAGAAGTTCAGCCTTTTTCAATAGGGGAAGCTTCAAGAATAAGTGGAGTAACAGGTCATGATATTGCACTTTTAATAGGGCAGATAAAAAAATAAATAACTTCAAATATTAATCCATAAAAAAATGAACCAAATAGTTATAAAAAAAGACCTTAAAAGAAGGTCTTTTTTTATATGTATACAGATAATAATAATTCATGATTATTAAACTTTAACTCTTTAAGAATATAATATAATCCCTATAACTGCAGATGTAAATACAGTAGGGATAGGACCTATTTTGAATTTAATAGAGGTAACAATTGCAAGAAGCAAAATTATATAGCTTTTATAATCAATTAAATTTTCTTTATTCATAAGTAAAAACGCTGCACCTAAAATTAAACCGATTACTACAATTCTCAGCCCTTTAAAAGCATAGTCAACAAAGTCTAAATGTTTATATCTAGCAACAAGTTTCATCAGTATAAGCATAATAACAATAGATGGAAAAATTACTCCCAGTGTAGCCATAATAGCTCCTAATACACTATTTGTTGCAGTATATCCTACGTACGTTGCAGCATTTACAGCTATAGGTCCTGGTGTTACTTGTGATATTGCAACAATATCTGTAAATTGACCCATTGTAAGCCACTTATTTTTTATTACAACTTCTTGGGAGATAAGAGACAGCATAGCATACCCTCCCCCAAAACTAAATACTCCTATTTTTAAGAAAGTTAAAAAAAGATTTAAATATATCATTTTTTATCACGTCCATAATATAAATTTCCAATAATAATTCCACCAACAATAAAAATAATTGGAGATACTTTTGCAACTGAGATTAAAAGGGCAATTCCAAGAGGGAATATAAAATTCTTATGAGTTACCCCTGCTTTTTTTGACATAGTAATTGCCGGTACAAAAATAAGTGCAATGACAGCTGGTTTTACCCCTTTAAAAGCTGCAATAACATAGTGATTATCCTGAATGTTTTTAAAAAAAATAGCTATGATTAGTATAATGAAAAAAGATGGAAGAACAGCTCCTAAAGATGCAACTAGTGTCCCTTTAGCTCCTCTTAATTTAGCACCAACAAAAACAGAAGTATTGACAGCCATTACCCCTGGAGCTGATTGGGCTACAGCTAAAGCATCTAAAAACTCCCCTTCTTTTAACCAACCTCTTTTATCCACAATCTCTTTTTTTATTATAGGGATCATGGCGAACCCTCCGCCTATAGTAAACATCCCTATTTTAAAGAAGATTAAAAATAGTTCTAAATAAAATTTCATTAATCCACTCCTTAATAAAAATAATGAATATATTATACTCCAATACCAATGTAATGACTAGAAAAATTATAAAAAAATTTTAAAATAAAAAAATATTGCTCTCTTTTTTATATAATCATCTGAGAATGTCTGTAATCGATTTTGAGAGTGGCTATATGTTGAGATGATAAAAATTACAAGGATATTTATTTAAATGTGCGTATATTCTCTTATAATTTAATAAAGATAAGCTGGAATTATATTTTTTATAAAAAGGAGTTATCTAATGAAACTGTGGAGAATTTGTATTTTATTTATCTTAGTATTATCTATAGGGTATGGGAAAGAAATAGATGAAAAAGAATTAGTATTTAGAAACGGACTTGCTTATGAAGTAAATTCTACTTCAGAATTCACAGGAACAATGACTAAAACCTACAAAAGTGGTCAACTTTTTTCAAGAAAAAACTATCAAAATGGCCAACTTGAAGGGATCACAGAATACTACTTTGAAAATGGTGAACTTCGGGGAGAAGAAAACTATAAAAATGATAAACTTGAAGGGATAGCAAAGTCCTACTATCCAAATGGTCAACTTCAGTCAGAAGTAAACTATATAAATGGTAAACGTGAAGGGATATCGAAAATGTACTATGAAAACGGTGAACTTCAGTCAGAAAGAAACTATAAAAATGGTAAGCTAGTCTCTTATTAGTTTAAATTATTCCAATTTTATACGAATGTTCTAACACCAATAAATTAAGAAAAAAATTATAAAATAGAATAGGGGTTTATATTTAATTTTTTAATATAAATCCCTATTCTATAAAATAACTACCACAATTCAAATTATTAGTAAATATATTTTGCTATTTAAATCTATTTAACTTTAAATACTGATTCACCATTTTTATAAACTTCAGATACATGATTTATTCCAAAATTATAAAAAATATAATCTATATTCTTAGTATCAAAAATAACAAAATCAGCTTTTTTACCTTTTTCTAATGAACCGATAACCTTCTCTTTTCCAATAGCTTTAGCACCGTTTATAGTAACAGCTTTAAAAATCTCTTTTGGCGTCAATTTAATCTGTGAAGAAGCTATCTGCATAGCTAGTTGAAGATTTTCACAAGGACAAGATCCAGGGTTATAATCAGAAGAGATTGCAACCTCTACACCTTCATCTAACATCTTTTTAACTGGAGCAAATGCCTTTCCAAGATTAAATGATGTTCCAGGAAGTATATTGGCAATTACTCCACCTTTTTTAAGAGCTTTTATCCCTTCATCGCTAACTGCCATTAAATGATCAGCACTTATACAGTATAACTCCCCTGCTAACTCTCCTCCACCTAAAGAGACAATCTCATCAGCATGAATTTTCAGTTTAAATCCATACTCTTTAGCTTTATTTAAAATTTTTCTAGTATTTTCTACAGTGAAAACTGCATCTTCACAGAAAACATCACAAAACTCTGCTAAATCCAATTCTTTAACAATTGGCATCATTCTAATAACTTCATCAACGTACTCTTCTCCCCTTCCTTTAAACTCCTCTGGTATAGCGTGAGCGGCCATAAAAGTAGAAACAACATCTATAGGGTGAGTTTCATTTAAAATTTTATTGATTTCTAACTGTTTAATCTCTGTTTCTAAGTTTAAACCATATCCACTTTTTGATTCAACAGTTGTAACTCCAAAACTCAGCATTCTATTAAGAGTGGCAGTAGCTTTTTCTATTAATTGCTCAGTTGTAGCAGCACGAGTAGCCCTTACACTGCTTAAAATACCTCCACCTGCTTTTAATATATCTAAATAAGGAACCCCTTTAATTTTTAAAGCAAGTTCATTTTCTCTACTACCATAATGCACTAAATGAGTATGTGAATCTACAAGTCCAGGAGTTATAACTTTACCTTCAGCATCAATCACCTGTGTGTGTGAATTTCTTAAAGATTCAGGAAACTCCCCTGAACCAACTTCATAAATTCTACCGTTTTTTACAGCAATATAACCATTTTTTAAAACCTCTATATTTTCTAAAGAAGTTTCATTCTCCTGTCTGTCTAATTCACGAGATGTAACTAACTCTCCAATATTATAGATAATAAGATCTGTCATTTTTCCCCTCCTCAATGAAAATGTATAAAATTAAACTAGCTTTGCTTCAATTTTTGCTTCAAGTTCAGAAGAAAGTTTTACAACTTTAGCCAACACATGTTCACATTGAGATTTAATCTCTTTAACAAGCATCTCATTTTCAATTCCTGGAAGATTAATTTTTACATTATAAATAGAACCTTTAGCTCCAGCTGTAGCAAGAAGTACTGCAACTCCTACATCTGTTATAGCATTTTTATTTCCGTACTCAACAAAATCATCTAAAACTTCTAAAGCTTCTAAAGAAAGCTCAGCCATTTTTAAAGGTGTTTCAGTAGCTAAAATAGTAGCTTTTTGAATAGCTGCACTTCTAACTGCTTTCTCCTCATCTGTCTCTTTAGGCATTTTAAATGCAGCCATAACTAAATTAAAGTTATCTGTATCTTTGTCAATTAAATCAACTAATTTTTGATTAACTGTATCTAACTTATCAAAACTTTGAGTAAATTTTTCTTTAACTTCATCAGAAAACTCATTATATTTTTTCTTTCCAAAAGTCAAATGTCCAACCATTCTTGCAAGTGATACTCCAAGAGATGATGCAAGGGCTGATACTGAACCTCCACCTGGTGCTGGTGATGCTGAATCAACTTCTTTTATAAAATTTTCCACTGTCATATTAATTAATTTCATTTTCTTCCTCCAACTTTTTTATTTTAAAATTTTAAATTGATAAAATAGGGATTACAAGAAATAACCCCTATTTTTATTTTTGTATATATACATATAATTAGAAATTATTTTTTAATTTCCTTTTAATTTTACTTAATTAATTGAGTTTCAATGATTTTATCAGTTGAGAACCCTTCAAGTCCTAAGTAGTACTCTAAAGATTCAGAAACAGCCTCTAAAGGTAATGCTCCTATAACTTCAGATCCAATAACAGCAACTCCATATCTAGCAGCTTCCATTTTAACAGTTTCAAATACTCTGTAAATAGGGTTCTTTTTGAAGTCTTTGATGTTCATAGTAACTTGAACAAACCCTTTCTCTTTTATTTCAGCAGGTCCTGCTTGGATAAACTTGAACCCTCCACTTGAGAATCTAATAGCTTGAGCAATTTTTTTAGCTATTTCAACATTAGTAGTTCCTAAATTGATATTATAAGCAACTAATGGCATTCTTCCACCAACTGCAGTAACTCCAGCTGTTGGGTGAATTTCAGCAGGTCCATAATCAGGTGCCCATTCAGGAAGTTTAATTTTTTCAGCCATCCCTTCAAATTGACCTTTTCTAATATCAGGAAGTGATACTCTGTTAGGAGCTGTTGCTGAATTTTCATATAAGAAGATAGGAACTCCAAACTTTTCATTTACTGCTTTAGCAACATATTTAGAAAGTTCTACACACTCTTCCATTTTCATATCTTTGATAGGGATAAAAGGTACAACATCTGTAGCTCCCATTCTTGGGTGCTCCCCTTTTTGAACTCTCATATCTATAACTTCAGTAGCTATTCCTATTGCTTCAATTACTGCATCTGCAACTGCTTGAGGTTCCCCAACAACAGTTATAACAGTTCTATTATAATCTTTATCTGGTTCACATCCCATAAGAGTAACTCCAGGTTTATTTTTAAATGCTGCTTCGATTTTTGCTACTTTTTCTAAATCTGTTCCTTCACTGAAATTAGGTACGCATTGAACAACTTTTGCCATCTTATTTTCCTCCTGTTAATCTCTTAATTAAATTTTCATCTGCTTGGTAAGGTAAAGTTATATGATCTGTACCTGAATTATTTTTATTAAATTCAATAACTGTATCTATAGAGTTTTTGTTTCTAGCCCAAGCTCTTCTTGCAACTCCTCCCATAACATCCCAAGGCATTGCAGTTCTAAGGATCTCATCAACTCTTAAACTTCCGTCAAGAACCATTCCAAATCCACCGTTTATAGATTTTCCAATTCCAACTCCTCCACCGTTATGAAGAGCTATCATAGTCATCCCTCTTGCAGCGTTTCCAGCGAAACAGTGAGTAGCCATCTCTGCCATGATATTTGATCCATCTTTAATATTTGATGTCTCTCTAAATGGAGAATCAGTTCCAGAAACATCATGGTGGTCTCTTCCTAGCATAACTGGTCCAATTTCACCTTTTCTAACCATATCATTAAATTTAAGTGCAATGTTTGTTCTACTCATAGCATCTTGATAGAATATTCTCGCTTGAGTTCCAACAACTAATCCATTTTTATCTGCATCTTTTATCCACATATAGTTGTCTCTATCTTGGTATCTTCTTGTAGGGTCAACTAAGTCTAGAGCAGCTTTATCTGTTTTTAATAGATCCTCTTTCTTTCCACTTAAACAAACCCATCTAAATGGTCCATATCCATAGTCAAATAGTTCAGGTCCTAAAATATCCTCAACATATGAAGGGAATATAAATCCACCTTTATCATCTACACCGTTTTTAGCAATCTCTTTAATACCGATATCATAGATAGCTTTTAAGAAACTGTTTCCATAGTCAAAGAAATAAACTCCTCTATCAGATAATTTCTTAACTACTCTGTAATGCTTCTCTAAAGTCATATCAACTAATTTATTGAATTTAGGTCTATCTTCAGCTAAAAGTCTAGTTCTCTCTTCAAAAGTTATCCCTACAGGGCAGTATCCACCGTCATAAACAGCATGACAAGATGTTTGGTCTGATAATAGATCTATTCTTTTGTTGTTAGCTTCAGCATACTCAAGTAAATCTACTGTATTTCCGTGGAAAGCTATAGCGTATGCAGTTTCAGATGCCATTTTCTCTTCAGCAATTGCAAATGCCTCTTCAGGAGTTTTAGCTATTTTATTAACCCACCCTTGCTCTAATCTTGTGTGAATTCTTGATAAATCAACTTCAGATATGATAGAAACTCCGTTAGCTATTACAGCAGCTTTACCTTGAGCTCCAGACATCCCTCCAAGACCAGAAGTTACAAATAATTTTCCTCTTAAATCTCCATCTTTAGGAACTCCACAGAAAAGTCTAGCAGCGTTTAATATAGTAGAGTAAGTACCGTGAACTATCCCTTGTGGTCCGATGTACATCCATCCTCCAGCAGTCATTTGTCCATAGTTTGCAACACCGATTGCTGCTCCTCTTGCCCAATCATCATAGTTATCAAATGCCCCAATCATAAGACCATTTGTGATGATTACTCTTGGTGCAGATGGGTGAGACTTGAAAAGTCCAACTGGGTGTCCAGATGATACTGCTAAAGTTTGCTCTTGAGTCATAACTTCTAAATATTTTTTAATTAAGATATACTGCATCCAGTTTTGACAAACTTGCCCTGTCTCTCCATATGTTACTAACTCATAAGGGTATAAAGCAATTGCGAAATCTAGGTTATTATCAATCATAACTTGAACAGCTTGAGCTTCAGTAATACCTTTATACTCATGTACAGGTTTTCCTACAATATTTCCAGCTGGTCTAAATCTATATCCATAAATTCTACCGTGAGTCATTAACTCTTCATAGAACTCTTTTCCTAACTCTTCATGAAACTCTTCAGGTATATATCTTAAAGCATTTTTTAAAGCTAACTCTATATCAGATTGGCTTAATTTTACAACTCTTTTAGGTGCTCTTCTAATTTTTGGATCGAATTCCAGGGGTTTTTGAGGAATATCCTCAGCAGTTAATTTTATATCCATTGCATCAAAAACAAATTTATTGATCTCCATTTTTAATTATCCTCCAAATTTATCTCTATATTATATATATTTATCTAAAGTTGGTTTAAGGATAGAGTGCTTTTTAGCTTTTAAAAGCATCAGCACTCAACCTTAATCAAATTTATATTTTATTTTTTAATGAGTGGCCTCTTTCTAGAATAAACCAGAGATTTTTCCATTTTCATCAATATCAATAAGCTCAGCTGAAGGTATTTTTGGAAGTCCTGGCATATCCATTATTCCACCTGCCATAGCTACTATAAATCCTGCTCCTGCAGCAAGTCTGATTGTATCAATTTTAACAGTAAAGTTTCTTGGTCTTCCTAATAAAGCTGGGTTGTCTGATATAGATTTTTGAGTTTTAGACATACAGATTGGTAAGTTTCCATACCCTAACCCTTCTAAAGTCTCAATAGTCTTTTTAGCAGAAGATTCAAATATTACTCCGTCAGCTCCATAGATCTCTTTACATATTTTCTCTATTTTATCTTTGATTGGTAACTCTAATTCATATAACGGCTTATATGTAGATGTAGAATTTTCAATAGCTTCTATAACTAAATTACCAAGTTCAGCTCCACCTTCTCCTCCGTGAGCCCAAACTTCACATAAAGCTACATTAGCACCTAATTTTTTGCAGTGATCTTTAATAAATTTAAGCTCAGCCTCTGTATCTGTTAAGAATCTGTTAATTGAAACTACTGCTGGGATTCCAAATTTTTGAATATTTTCAATATGCTTTTCTAAGTTTTCAATACCTTTTTCTAAAGCAACTAAATCTTCAGGTCCTAAATCTTTAGCTCCACCGTGGTGCTTAAGTGCTCTAACTGTTGCAACTATAACAGCACAGTGTGGAGTAAGTCCACCTTTTCTACATTTTATATCTAAGAATTTCTCTGCTCCTAAATCAGCAGCAAATCCAGCTTCAGTAACAACATAGTCAGATAATTTTAAAGCCATTTTAGTAGCTAATATTGAGTTGCATCCATGAGCTATATTAGCAAATGGTCCTCCATGAATAATTACAGGAGTATTCTCTAAAGTTTGAACAAGGTTAGGTCTTATAGCATCTTTTAATAAAGCTGCAACAGCTCCTTGAATTTTTAAATCTTTAATTCTTAAAGGTTCATTTTTAAAGTTATAAGCAAAAACCATCTCTCCTATATTCTCTTTTAACTCCATTAAAGAGTTTGATAAACAAAGAGCTGCCATGATTTCAGAAGCAACAACTATTTGGAATGACTCCTCTCTAGGGATTCCATTTTCTCTTCCACCTAAACCAATAGTAATCTTTCTTAATGATCTATCATTCATATCAACAACTCTTTTCCAAGTCATTCTTGTAATATCTATTCCTAAAGAGTTACCCCATTTAATATGATTGTCAACACATGCAGAAACTAAGTTATGAGCAACACCGATTGCATGGAAATCTCCATTAAAGTGTAAATTGATATCTTCCATAGGTACTACTTGTGCATATCCTCCACCAGCAGCTCCTCCTTTAACTCCAAAAACAGGTCCTAAAGAAGGCTCTCTTAATGTAGCTATCGAATTTTTACCTAATTTGTTAAGAGCTTGTGTTAAACCAACAGTTGTAGTAGATTTCCCCTCTCCAGCTGGAGTAGGTGTTATAGCTGTAACCAATATAAGTTTACCATCTTTTTTGTGCTCTAATTTTTTTAATAAACTTAACTCTAACTTAGCACGATATTTTCCATAATTTTCAAAATCGTCCTCACTTAAACCCATCTTCTTTGCAATGTCCGTAATTTTTTCTAATTTAGCTTCTTGTGCTATTTGGATATCAGATTTTACCACTTTGTGTTCCCCCTCAATCAATTTGTGTTTTTATTATAACTTATTTTTTTAATTATTAAAATCAATTTAATAATTCGGTAAAAATATAGTATACTTTTACAAAGTATTCATGATAATAAGATAACAAAAAAAAATAAAAAAAGCAACTATATTTTTTAAAAAATAAAAAAATTTTGTTCTTTTTATATTTCAAGTGTTTTAATTAAGAAAAAAATAGTTGTTTTTAGTGCTTAAAACTTTTTAAAAATAAAAAATAGTGTTATAATTATAAAGCTTATAATTATATAGATACCATGAGGTGAAAAAATTGTATCAAAAAATAATAAAACTTAGTAATGAAAAAAAAGTATTTTCATTTATATTTAATCAGATGAATAATTTTACAGTCTTAGACATAGGAGAGGCTTTAAATATAACTTTTCCTACAGTAAAAAGAGTTATTGATATATTTTTAGAAAAAAATATTATACATAAACAGGAAAAAGTTGGAAATAGTGTAGGTAGAAAATCTTTAACATATTCATATAATCAAAATTGTTTTTACTCTATAGGTATAAAAATCTCTTATGAAAATATTGAGATAGTTTTATCTAACACTAAAGGGGTATTTTTAAAAAAAGCAATTCTCCCTTTCAAAATAGAGTCAGAAGGTTTGTTTAACACTATATTATCAGAACTAAACTCTTTTTTTCATGATATAGATCCTGAGATAAAAAAAGTTATACTAGGGATAGGAATCTCTATACCAGGAATTGTAATTTCTGAAAGACAAATAATAGAAATAAAAGAAGGTGTAAATATCCCTATTGAAGCATTAGATGAAATTAAAAATAGTTTCAATCTCCCAGTATTTATAGAGAATGAATCTAACTTAAGCTCTATCACAGAGGTTTTTTTAAATTATTTTTATAAATTTAAATTATTAGATGTAGTAACTGTAAATGAAACTATAGGGATGACTACCCTTTATATGGAAGAGGGACTTAACAGTTTTTATTTCAGAGCAGGAAAAATAAACCATATGGTTGTTGCAGAAAAAAGTGGAAAAAAATGCAGCTGCGGAAATATTGGGTGTTTAGGATTATATACTGGAGAAAATGTATTAATAGAAGATTTTAGAAATCATTTTCCAGAGATTAATAGCTACTCAGATATTTTTTTAAAAGGTTATGCTAAAACAGATATAGGAAAAGAGATATTGAGCAACCACATCACATATTTTGCAATTGGACTTAAAAATTTAATTGTTTTCTCTAATCCTGAAAAAATAATAATAAGCGGCCGAATCTCTAGATATAAAGAGTATGTAGAAAAAGAGTTATTAGAAAAGGTTTATGCAACTGGAAATTTTTATAGAGATAAAAATATAATTGTTTTTTCTGATTATTATGAAGATTCAAGTTTAATAGGAGCAGCACTGTTTCCTATTGTTGATATATTATTTTAAAAAAATTTGTTGCTATCAATACTATGCTTTACTTTTTTTATCTAATAAATGAGAAATGGGATTCCATAGTCTAATTCACTATGAAATCCCATTATTTTATTTTTATTTTTTTTATTTTTGGTTATATACATATTTTTTTTCTATTTACCTACACAGAAATTTTTAAAAATATGATCTAACAGATCTTCACTGCTTATCTCACCTGTAACTTCAGAAAGAGCATCTAATCCCTCTTTCAAATCCACAGCAATAAGGTCCATTGGAAGCCCTGACTCAATTGTTTCAAAAATATTTTTTACAGCATCTTTTGTTTTTTCCAGAGCTGATTTGTGTCTTATATTTGTTATTATTAGTTTTTGAGAGTTATCTTCAATATCCCCTTTTACAATATAAGAGTAGATTCTTGATTCCATCTCTTCTATTCCAATACTCTCTTTAGCTGAGATCTCTATCCAGTTCTCAACTTTATTTAAAGGAGTAATATCTACTTTTTTCTCTACATCTATTTTATTTATAATACCAATAACATTAGCTGCTTTTATCTTTTCATGTATCTTTAAATCTTCCTCTGATAAAGGCTCTGATCCATCTATAACAAAAAGGACTAAATCAGCTGTTTCCATTAACTCTTTAGATTTTTCTACCCCTATTGTTTCAACAATATCTTCAGTTTTCCTAATACCTGCAGTATCTACTAAAACAAGAGGGATCCCTTTTAAATTAATGACTTCCTCTATAATATCCCTTGTAGTTCCTGCTACATGAGTTACTATAGCTCTCTCCTCTCTTAAGACAGAGTTCAAAAGTGATGATTTTCCTACGTTAGGTTTTCCAACTATAGCGGTCTTTATCCCCTCTTTAATCATTTTACCTTTATCGTAAGACTTTATAAGCTTATCTGCTGTTACCATTACATATTTAAGATTATCTACTAAACCTTCAGGTAGAGGATCATCTATCCCCTCTTCTGGATAATCTAAAACTACATTGACATGAGCAGCTACATCTAATAAAAGTTTCTTTAAGTAAGCTATCTGCTCTTTTAGATCCCCTCTTAGCTGATTCAAAGAGAGAGAAACACTCTTCTCTGTTTTACCATGAATAAGATCCATAACAGCTTCTGCCTGAGTTAAATCTATCCTTCCATTTAAAAAGGCTCTTCTTGTAAACTCACCTACTTCTGCATGTCTTGCACCATATCTCAAAACAGTCTCTAAAACTTTCTCAGTTATGACAAAACCACCGTGGCAGTTTATCTCAACGATATCCTCTCTTGTATATGTTTTCGGTCCTTTTAAAATAGAAACAAGAACTTCATCAACAATCTCATCGCCATTGTATATATGTCCATAATTAATGGAGAAGTTTTTCAACTCCTCTACTTTTTTTCCTGATTTTGGTTTAAATATTTTACTTAGAATCTCAATAGCCTTTTGCCCTGAAATTCTAACAATACCAATACCGCCCTCTCCCCTTGGTGTAGATATGGCTGCTATTGTATCATACATTGGTTTTCACCTACTTTTTTCTTTTAATTACAATATATCTCTTAGGATCTTTTCCTTCACTGAAAGTATCTAACTCTGAATATTGATTTATAATTTCATGAATTATTTTTCTCTCTCTTGGAGGCATAGGATTTAATCTTATTGTTTTGTTTGTTGATAGAGCTTTTTCAGCCATTTTTTTAGCTAACTCTCTTAAAGTTTCATTTCTCTTATCTTTAAATCCTTCAACATCTATCTCCATTCTGCAATCTTTTATCATAGAGTTTAATAAGTACTCAAAACTGTTAAGAGTTTTTCCTTTTTTACCTATAATAATTCCATTATCATCACCAAAAAGATTAACAACATAGTATTTGCCTTCTACTGATGTTATCTCTGCATCTAAATTTAAATTCATAAAATTTAATAAAGTTCTAGTTTTTGATAAAATAATATCATTTTTAGGTGCTTTATCCACTTTTACAGCTGGTTTATCTTTTCTTTCTTCTTTTTTTTCAGACTTTACTGTCTCAATTTTTTGCTCTTTTTTTATAACTTTTTCTTCAGATTTTTTTACTTCATTTATTTCTGGCTTTGCAACAAGTTTCTCTTTTTTCTCTTCTTCTTTTTTGTCTTTATCAACAGTTATTGCATATAGACCCTCTTTATTAAATAACCCTAAAAAAGATTTACTTTTTTCTTTTTCTATAACACTTACTACCTGTTCAGAAGTTGCTTCTAATATTTTTAATGCTCTTTGAATTGCTGCATCTTTACTCATTGCTTTTATTTCAATTGTATTTTGCATCTTATTTTTTGCACTCTCCTCTTTTTATAATCAAGTATTGTTGAATAATTCCAGCTATACTTGAAATTACCCAGTAAAGCTGTAATCCAGCTGGCATTTTGTAAGAGATAAACACCATCATAACAGGAAATGAATATAACATATGCTTCATTTGAGGGTTATCTGATGTTGAAGTTATTTTTTGCTGTAAATATGATAAAACTCCATTTAATATTGGAAATATATAATATGGATCTGGAGAACCTAATGACAGCCATAAAAATGTTTCTGTACTTGGTATTGTAGGTAAGTAGATATATGGATAAACAACCTCTCCAGCTTTAGAAATAATATCTGGATTTGTTTTAAAAACTCCAAATAAAGCAAATAATATAGGCATTTGAATAAGTAAAGGTAAACATCCACCTGCAGGATTAATCTTTCTCTCTTTGTATAGCTCCATAGTTTTTTGATTTAATAAAGCTTTATCATGACCATAGTTTTCTTTTATCTTATCTATTTCAGGTTGTATATCTTTCATTGCCTTCATTGATTTATCTTGCTTCAATGTCAAAGGTAATGTTACTATTTTTGTTAAAATTGTAATTGCTATAATTGCTAAACCAAAATTTCCTGTTAATATGTAAAGCTCCATCAGGGCCTTAGCTAAAATATCATATAAAAATTGCATTATTTTTATTTCCTCCATTTTTTATTTTATAATATTTATTTTTTAGTGTTTCTTTTTAAAAAAAATTTATTGAATTCCGTTCATTTGATTATATCATTTTTATTTATAAAAGAAAAGGACAAATATCCTAAGGACTTATTAAAAAACTCCTTAGGATATTCAGTAAAAAAATTTTTATATAATTATTTTTTTTATTTAAGAGGATCATTTCCACCTGGATGAAAAGGGTGACATTTAAGAATTCTTTTTATGCCTAAAAAAATCCCTTTTAAAACACCATATTTTTCAATAGCTTCATATGTATATTGTGAACAAGTAGGATAAAATCTACATTTTTTTCCAAAAAATTTTGAAATAAACTTTTGGTATATTTTTATTAAAATTAAACAAAATTTTTTCATTTTACTATACTAGCTCTTTTAAAAATTTTATTTAAATCTTTTTCTATATCTTTATATTTTAAAGTTTTTATATTTTCTCCAGCTTTTTTCTTAGCTACACAAACAATATCAAAACCTTTTTCAAATTTTAAATTATTAAGCCTAAAATACTCTCTAATTAGTCTTCTTATTCTATTCCGACAAACAGCATTTCCAGTTTTTTTACTAGTAACAGCTCCTAAATGAATTTCATCATCCTTATTTTCTTCAAAAAAAATAAGAGTATAATAACCAAATTCTTTTTTTCCTTTATTATAAATTAATTGAAAATCTCTGTTTTTTTTTATTTTTTCAATTTTCATAAAGCTCCTAACACTGTTATTAAAATTTTTAAAAAAACCCGGTGAATTATGCACCGGGTTTTATGCTGATAAAACTGCTCTTCCTCTGTCTCTTCTTCTTTTTAAAACCTTTCTTCCGTTTTTAGTTTTCATTCTAGATCTAAATCCGTGGTCTTTTTTTCTCTTTTTGTTGTTAGGTTGGAATGTTCTTTTCATTGTTACTTCACCTCCTAAAATATTCCTGTATTTCAGATTAGTATTTTATAGTAATTTTATAATTTTGTCAATATTTTTTTACTAATTACTTATTCTAAAAAAAATAACAACAAATTTCATTTTAGTATGTTTATGTAATAATGTTTAATGTAGAGAGCAAAGTTTTATAATCTATGAATAAAAACTTAATTATAACAAGGGAAAAATCAAATAAAAAAAAATGAAATTATTATTATATATATACAAATAAAAAAACTACTCTCTTTGCTAAGTTTTTAGAGTTAAAACTAAATAATGATAAATTTTTTATGTAGATTTTTCAATAAAAAAAGAAGGAAAGGAGAATATTTGAAATATTATTGCTTATATACAAATAATAAACCCTTTATTTTTCTACAAAATTTTTTAATGAGATTTTAGTATACAAAAAAAATGTAAGAGTTTATTGAGAAAAATTAAAAAAACTAAAAATATAAATTATTTTTGATGGTATACATTAAAAAAATCACTCTTTTTTATAATAAAATTAAAATATAAATTAATAAACACAGTATTAAAAATTATTAAGGAGAGAGAATAATATGAAAAATACATTAAAAAAATTATTATTGCTTATATGAATAATAATATAGTATAATTTATTATTATATATATACATATTTAAAATTAATATTTTAGGGGAGTTTTATGGGTGCAAAAATAAAAAAAGAAGAGGAAATTAAAGTTGAAAATGATGAAATTATTGTTTTAGAAGACAATGATATTGAAGATGAAAAATTATTAGAAGCAGATGTTGATTCTTTTAATATTTCTACTTCAGGAGCACTTAGCAGTGATATAAAAAAAATGGAAATCAAATTAAATGAAGTTCCTGATATTGAAGTTAGAGAAGTTATAATAAAAAAAACAGGGAATTTTTTAAATTTAAAAGATAATATTATTAATATACCTATAGAGATGTTGATATTTCCTTTTTTTACTCCTCAAAAACAGAATAAAAGAATAAATTTCCAATATACTTTTGAAGATATGGGAGTTAGCATGCATTGTACTTTGATTGCAAAAAATTCTGCTGACAAAGTTTTTCAACCTTCAATATTTGAAGAAAAAATTTATACATATTTAATATCTATGTATGAAGGAAAAAAAGATGCTGATGATGATAATGAGTATATAGATTTTGAAATTAATGATTTTATTGTTAATTTTATTGGGAATAAAATGAATAGAACTTATTATACAAAAGTTGAGCAAGCTCTTAAAAATTTAAAAAATACAGAGTACCAATTTGTTGTTTCTAATCATACAAAATTAGGACAATACAAATTCGAAGATGAAGAGTTTAAGCTTTTAACTTACCAAAAATTAAAAATTGGAAAAAAAATATATTATAGAGTAACACTGAATAAAAATATTAGAAAAAAAATAAAAGATAAAAGATATATAAAATATAACTCTAAAACTTTAGTTGAGATGATGAATATAGATCCTATAGCTGCAAGGATATATAAATATATAAGTCAGATGAGATATGATAAGAACAGCAACATCATAAATATAAGGACTTTAGCAGCTATCATCCCATTAAAAACAGAGCAAATAACAGAAAGAGTAAGTAAAAATGGAGAAGTTAAAAACTATGTTTTATGTAGGTTGAAACAAGTTTTAGGAAGGATAGAGAAAGCTTATGAGATCTTAATGGATTTAAAATATATAAAATCATATGAATCAACTTATAATTCTAAAGAAAATACATACTATATAAAATACTTCTTTAATGCTGAGAAAGATGGAACTTGCCATATTTCTGAGTATATAATGAAAAATGCACTAAAAAATAAAGCTAATTTAATTGAAGCTAAAGAGAGTTCTAAAAGTGCCAGTTTTGAATCTAAAAAAGATGAAGAGGTTCATGTAATTGAAAAAACAAACAGTAAGCCTAAAGCAAGCAAAAAAGTTCCACAATTTGAATTCCCTGATACTGTTGTAGAAAAAATAAAAAAAGTTAAAAGAAATAGATTTGTTAATAAAGCATGGGATAAAAGAGCTGAAAATAAAATTCAAACAACTTTTATAAGATATGGAGAGGAGTTTACTTTAAAACTATTAAATGAAGTTTATAAAAGTTTAAATAGCCAGATTACACTGTCCTTAGTTCAATATTTAAATGGTGTAATTAATAATATGTTGTCAGAAAATAAACCTACTGTTGTTAAGAAAAAAGAGGAAAACTTAACTCTTTTTGGAAATTTTGGTTCAACATCTGAAGCGTCAAATCTTAATAAATTAACTAAAACAGGGATAAAAAGGGCTGCTAAAACATTTGTAAATACAGGGATAGCAATGACACCGATAAAAAAAGATGAAGAGATAAAAACTTTAAAAGATTTTATTACTGAGGATATACATGAAAAGAAAGCAGGTGTCTTTGGTGCTAAATATGATGATTTAGATGAATACGAAAAATTAAAAATAGAGGACAGAGCTATAAAATTATGTTGTAGTGAAACTAATATGCCGGAAAAAACATTGTTAATAGTAAAACAAAAATTAAAACCAGCATATGAAAACACCATAAAAAAGTACATTGAAAGACTTTTAAATGAAGATTCATTTTAAATAAAAAAAATGGAAGTTTGATAGAAATATCACACTTCTTTTTTTTTTAAAAATTAGCTGATAATGTGAAGTTTTGTAGTAAAATCAGATAATTAAAAACTATACATTTTATTAAATTTATGGTATTATTTTTAAATGAAGCATGCTATTTTTGCTATAAAAAATAGTGTTTTTAGGGGGGGAAAAATTGGATATAATAACTATAAAAACAGAGTTTATAAAACTAGATCAATTTTTGAAATGGGTTGGAGTTGTAGAGAGTGGAGTAGATGCTAAATACTTCATTCAAGAAGGGATGGTTTTTGTTAATGGTGAAGTAGAGACAAGAAGAGGAAAAAAACTTTACCCTGATGATAAAGTTAAATTTCAAGATCATGAGTATATAATAAAAAAAATGGATTTTTAATTAATTTTAGTGGAGGGGGAAATTGGAGTTAAAGATAGTAAACTTTATAAATTTTAGAAATTTAGAAGATTATAGTCTTAATATTCCAGATGGAATTACTCTTTTTCACGGGAAAAACGGACAAGGAAAAACAAGTGTTTTAGAAGCTATCTATTTTGCAGCAACAGGTAAAAGCTTTAGAACAGCAAAAATTCAAGAGTTAATTAAATACAATAAAGAGAAGTGTGGAGTTTTTCTTTTGTATAAAGATAAAATAGATGAAAAAACCATATCTATAAAATTTTCAGACAAGAAAAAGGAGTTTAGCTATAACGGAAAAAGGATAACATATGATGACTACTACGGAAAATTAAATGTAGTCTCTTTTATTCCAGAAGATATAGAGTTAATAACAGGAGCTCCTAGCATAAGAAGAAAATTTTTTGATGAAGAGATCTCTCAAGGTGATGAAGAGTATTTTAAAAATATAAAAGATTACTCTAAGATTCTAAAAATAAGGAACCACTATTTGAAATCAGGAGTTTATAAAGGTGATATTTATGAAGTTTATGAAGAGGAGTTTATAAAACTTGCTGCAAAAATCATAAAAAAAAGGTTAAATTATATAAAAAATATAGGGATAATTCTTAATTTAAATTATAGAAAAATTTTCGATAATAAAAAAGAGTTAGGGATTAAATATGTTTCAGAAATAGGTTATGATAAAAAAGATACACTAAATTCTATAGAGGAAAAAATAAGAGATAGTTTGAAAGAGAGAGCCTTTCAGGAAAAAAAATATGGCTATACTCTTGTAGGTCCTCAAAAAGATGAATTTAGATTTTACTTAAACGATAAAGATGCTAAAAGTTACTCTTCCCAAGGGGAGAAAAAATCAATCGTTTTTGCACTAAAACTTTCTGAGATAGATATGATATTTAAAGAAAAAAAGGAGAAACCTATATTCATAATAGATGATATCTCCTCTTATTTTGATGAGAGCAGAAAACAGAGTATATTAACTTTTTTAAAAGGCAGAGGGGTTCAGCTTTTAATAAGCTCAACAACTGAGATAAAAATAGATTGTAAGGTTCTTAAAGTTGAAAATGGTGTTGTGTATGATAGAGATTAAAAATACTTGTGATATTATAGATGAAGCTTTAAAAAAGAGCAAAAAATTAAGAGAAGTATATTTAAAAGCAAGATGGAGTGAAGTTATAGGGGATTCTTTGGATAAAAGATGTTTTCCTTTAAAAATAGTTGTGGGTTGCCTTTATATAATTGCAGATACAAGTTCTGTAGCTAATTATTTGAAATTATCTCAAGATAACATCATTTTTAAAATTAATAATATTTTTAAAAGTGAAGTTGTAAAAGATATAAAAATAAAAATAGGTACATATAAATAGAGATAAGATAAGAGTTTTGGAGGAATAAATGGATAATTATCAAGCGGAAAATATAACGGTATTAGAAGGTTTAGAAGCTGTAAGAAAAAGACCAGGGATGTATATTGGAACAACATCTGAAAGAGGGCTGCACCATTTAGTATGGGAGATAGTAGATAACGCTGTAGATGAGGCATTAGCTGGTTATTGTGATAAGATAACTGTTTCTATACTACCGGATAACATTATAGAAGTATCAGATAACGGAAGAGGTATTCCTACAGGGATTCATCCAAAATATGGAAAATCAGCATTAGAGATAGTTTTAACTGTACTTCATGCTGGTGGAAAATTTGAAAATAATAACTATAAAGTTTCAGGAGGACTTCATGGTGTTGGGGTTTCAGTTGTTAACGCCCTTTCTACATGGTTAGAAGTTATTGTAAATAGAGATGGAAAAGTATGGTATCAAAAATATGAAAGAGGGATCCCTCAAGAGGATGTAAAGGTTATAGGTGATGTTGCTGATGGTACAACAGGGACTACAGTAAGATTTAAGCCAGATGGTGATATTTTTGAGACTTTAGTTTATGACTTTGGAACTCTTCAGACAAGATTAAAAGAGTTAGCTTATTTAAATAAAGGGCTGACTATTAATATAAAAGATATAAGAAAAGAGGATAAAGAGAAACATAAAGATGAGACACTGAAATTTGATGGTGGTATTGTAGATTTTTTGAATGATGTAGTGGGAACAGAGACTTTAAGAATAGTTAAAGATCCTATCTTCATGTCAGGGGAACAGGATGGAGTGATAGTTGAGATCTCTATGCTGTATACAGTTAATCAATCTGAAATTATTTATTCTTTTGTAAATAACATCAATACACATGAGGGTGGTACTCATGTAAGTGGTTATAGAACGGCTTTAACTAGAATAATGAATGATGTTGCAAAAGATCAAGGTCTAATAAAAGATAAAGATGGAAAGCTCCAGGGTTCTGACGTAAGAGAGGGTATTGTAGCTATAGTTTCTTTAAAAATACCGGAGCCTCAATTTGAAGGTCAGACTAAAACTAAATTAGGTAACTCAGAAGTTACAGGGATAGTCTCTTCTGTTGTTGGTGCACACTTAAAGATGTATCTAGAAGATGCCCCAGCTATAACAAGAGGGATAGTTGAAAAGATATTGAACTCAAAAAAAGCAAGGGAAGCAGCTCAAAGAGCAAGAGAGTTAGTTCTTAGAAAATCAGCATTAGATATAGGATCATTACCTGGTAAATTAGCAGACTGCTCATCTAAAAATGCAGCAGAGTGCGAAGTATATATAGTTGAGGGAGATTCAGCAGGTGGATCTGCAAAACAGGGTAGAGATAGAGCTTTCCAGGCGATACTGCCACTTAGAGGAAAAATTATAAATGTGGAGAAATCTGGTCTTCACAAAGCCTTAGAAAATAATGAGATAAGATCCCTTATAACAGCTTTTGGAACAGGGATTGGAGACAATTTTAATATAGAAAAATTGAGATACGGTAAAATAATAATAATGACAGATGCCGATGTTGATGGAGCACATATAAGAACTCTTATACTGACATTTTTTTATAGATACATGGTAGATCTTATACAGAGTGGAAATGTATTTATTGCCCAACCGCCGCTTTATAAAGTATCAGCTGGAAAAACAGTTATTTATGCATACAGCGATAAGCAGATGAAAGATATTGCTGTAAATTTAGAAGCAGAAGGGAAAAAATATACTCTTCAAAGATATAAAGGATTAGGAGAGATGAATCCAGAGCAATTATGGAGTACTACAATGAATCCTGATTCAAGAACATTATTAAGAGTAACAATAGATGATGCAAGAGCTGCTGATATGCTTTTTGATAAACTGATGGGAGATAGAGTTGAACCTAGAAAAGAGTTTATAGAAGAGCATGCAGAGTATGTAAAAAATCTAGATATTTAATAGAGTGAAATTAATAGGTTATAAAAATAAAAACATATGTATATGATGATTAATAAAATGTTTTTTAAGTTGGAGGGAAATTAATGTCGAATAGTATTACAAATTCAATAGATGCTGTAAGTAATAGATATATAGAAGATGAGTTGAAACAGTCATATTTAGATTACTCAATGAGTGTAATAGTAAGCAGAGCTTTACCGGATGTAAGAGATGGATTAAAACCAGTTCATAGAAGAGTACTTTTTGCTATGAATGAAATGGGGATGACTTATGATAAGCCACATAAAAAATCTGCAAGAATAGTGGGAGAAGTTTTAGGTAAATATCACCCACACGGAGATTCATCAGTTTATAACACAATGGTAAGAATGGCTCAAGAGTTTAGTTATAGATACCCTCTTGTAGATGGACATGGAAACTTCGGTTCTATAGATGGAGATTCAGCGGCAGCAATGAGATATACTGAAGCTAGAATGTCTAAAATCACAGGGGAGTTATTAGAGGATATAGATAAGAACACAATAGATTTTAGAAAAAACTTTGATGACTCTTTAGACGAACCAACTGTTTTACCAGCTAAAGTTCCACACCTTTTAATTAACGGAGCAACAGGGATAGCAGTAGGGATGGCAACAAATATACCACCTCATAATTTAGGAGAGGTGTGTGATGGTGTTTTAGCTTTAATAGATAACAAAGATATAACTCCTGCAGAGCTTATCCATTACGTAAAAGGTCCAGATTTCCCAACTGGGGGGATAATAGATGGAACTAAAGGGATCTATGATGCTTATCTTACAGGTAGAGGCAGAGTAAGAGTAAGGGGAAAAGTTGAGATAGAGGAAGGTAAAAACGGTAAAGTTTCCATTATAATAAAAGAGATCCCTTATCAGTTAAATAAAGCTAGTTTAGTTGAAAAAATTGCTGAACTTGTAAAAGAGAAAAAGTTGACAGGGATTACAGATTTAAGAGATGAATCTGACAGAGATGGTATAAGAGTTGTTATTGAGGTTAAAAAAGGTGAAGAGCCTGAACTTATCCTTAATAAACTTTACAAATATACTGAACTTCAAAATACATTCGGTATAATCCTTCTTGCTCTTTCAAATAATATACCTAAAGTGCTTACTTTAAAGCAGATTTTAGAAGAGTACTTGAAGCATAGATTTGAAGTTATAGTAAGAAGAACAAAATTTGATTTAGATAAAGCTGAGAAAAGAGCTCATTTATTGCAAGGTTTTATAATAGCTCTAGAAAATATAGACAGAATAATAGAGATTGTTAAAGGATCTCCAGATTCTAACTCAGCTAAAGATAATTTAATAGCTAAATACTCTTTTAGTGAAGCACAGGCTAAAGCTATATTAGAGCTTAGAATTCAAAGATTGACAGGTATGGAGAGAGAAAAAATCGATTCAGAATATAAAGAGATTCAGACTTTGATAATAGATCTTCAAGATATATTAAACAATGATTCAAGAGTATATACTATTATAAAAGAGGATCTTATCTATATTAAAGAAAAATACTCTGATGAGAGAAGAACTCAAATAGAAGCTGAGAGATTAGATATAAATGCAGAAGACCTTATTAAAGATGAAAATGTTATTATAACAATAACAAATAAAGGTTATGTAAAGAGAATGGAAGTATCAAAATATAAAGCTCAAAAAAGAGGTGGAAAGGGTGTCTCTACTCAAAACACTGTTGAAGATGACTTTGTTGAGAAGATATATTCGGCGTCTAACCTTAACAGCTTAATGATATTTACTGATAAAGGTAGAGCATTTAGTTTAAAAGTATATGAGATACCTGATTTCTCTAAGCAGTCGAGAGGAAAGCTTATTGCTAATATAATAAAATTAGAAGAGAATGAGAAAGTTCAATCTATAATAAAAGTTGCTGAATTTTCAGAGCATAGAAGCATCATATTTGCCACAAAAAAAGGGATAATAAAGAAAACGAGTCTAGACGAGTTCAAGCATTTAAGAAGCAATGGTATAAGAGCCATAAAACTTAAAGAGGATGACGATATTATTTATGTTGGTCTTATGGATGACGAAAAAGATCAGATGTTTATGGCAACAAAACAGGGAAATGCAATCAGATTCCCAATGGGTGAGATAAGAGAAATTGGAAGAAATGCTTCTGGAGTAAAAGGGATCTCACTGAAAACTGGTGATGAAATTGTTTCTGCTTCTATTATAAAAGAGGAAGCTACAATCTTAACAGTAACAGAAAATGGATATGGAAAACGTACGAGAATAGAGGAGTATCCACTTCAAGGTAGAGCAGGAAAAGGTGTAATCAATATCAGATGTAACTCTAAAACTGGGGTTGTTGTTTCAGTAACTCCAATAGTTGAAGAAGAGGAAGTAATGGCAATTACGTCTTCAGGAATAGTTATAAGAACTCCTGCACATCATATCTCTATCTATGGTAGAGCAACACAAGGTGTAATGATAATGAGAATTGCAGAAGAGGAAAAATTAGTTTCTATAGCTACAGTTCAAGCAGAGCCAGAGGAAGAATTTTTTGATTTAGAAATAAATGAAGAGGGATCTGTAAAAGAGGAAGCTGTTGATGTTGAATCAGAAATTCCAGATGGTAATAACGAGTAGTATAAAACTTTTGGAGGGGTAAAAATGAAAAAAGCCTTAGTTTTATTTGGAAATGAAGAAAATACACATAATTTAATAAAAAGCTGTATCTATTTAAAAGAGAGATTTGGGTACAGTTTAAATGCAATCTTAGTAAGAGATGTAATGACTGAGACTATAGCTGTAGGTCAGGGTTTAATAACAGATGTAAGTTACCCACTTTTCGTAGAGGATATGTTAAAAATAGAAAAAAATGAACTGAAGTTTTTAATTAAAAAATTGGATGAAGAAAAACTAAAAATAGATTTAACTTATGAAGTTGGGATTATCAAAGAAACTATAAGAGAGTATATGAAGAGTTATGATTTATTAGTTGTAGGCAAAGGTGTAGTTGCTTCAGATGTTCTAATGGATGTTTTAAAAGAGAATTATAAAGCTACTTTGATAATAGGGGAAGAGGAGTTGAAGTTCTCAGATATCTATATAGCTAATGACGACAGTGTGGAAGTTAATAGAAGCTGCTATAGTTTTATGAATGATTTTCCAGAGATAAAAGAGTTTATCTCAATTCAAGAAAATTCTGATGAAGAAAATATACTTGATGAATATATTACTTCAAAAGATAAAAAAGTAGAAATAAAGAAATTTTCAAATGCAGATAGTCTAGTGGAATTTTTTAACAATGTTGAAAAAAATGGCGTAACAATTATGGGAAATCTTAGCAGAAACTACTTTATTGAAAAAATAACAGGAAGATCAGGATTAAAAATATTAGAAAAAGCCAAAATGGCATTATATATAGGTTAGGAAAATTTTAATATGAAAATTTTAGTTATAACTGATTCTCATGGAGAGTTATCAAATATAATCAATGCTTATGAAACGGAGCACCCTGATATTATTTTATCTGCTGGAGATTGCTATGATGATATCAAAGAGTTAAGCTACATTTATAATGATTTAAAATATGAAAGTGTAAGAGGAAATTGTGATTATTTTACAGATATCCCTGATCAAAATAGACTGCTTCAACTAGAGGGGCAAACTATATTTCTGACTCATGGGCATTTATATGGTGTAAAATTAAGATTGGATGAATTAGAGAGACAATCTCAAAAATTGTGTGCAGACATTGTAGTATTTGGACATACACATAAACCGTATTTAAATAAATTAGATAACGTAATCTATTTTAATCCTGGAGCCATGAGAGATGGCAGATATGGAGTAATAACCATACACAAAGATGAAGTTCAGTGTTTTCAAAAGCAAATTTAAATTTTTTGGAGGAGTAATGTATAGTACAATGGAAACAATTAATAAGTTAGGGATAGAGCAAATAGAAAAAGCTGAATCTGTTGCTGAATTAGAGGAGTTAAGAGTTAAGCTTTTAGGTAAAAAAGGAACAATAACAGAGTTGTCAAAGGGTATGAAAGATCTGTCTCCTGAAGAGAGACCTGCTTTTGGTCAAAAAGTTAATGAGGTAAGAGATAGTGTAACAACTGCTTTAGAAAATAAGAAAGAGATTTTAAAAAATATTGAGAAACTTAAAAAAATAGAGGAGGAGAAGATTGATATAACTCTTCCAGGGGAGAGAGTAGAACTAGGTTCTTACCACCCTATAACAGAAACAACTAATTTTTTAAAAGAAATATTTATTAAAATGGGATTTGATATTTCAGAAGGACCTGAGATAGAGAGAGTGGAGTATAATTTTGATGCACTTAATATCCCTGATAATCACCCTTCAAGAGATTGGCAAGATACATTTTACATAAGAGAGGACAGAGTTTTAAGAACACATACATCTCCAGTTCAAGTAAGATATATGTTAAAAAATGAGCCACCTTTTAGAATGATCTGTCCAGGTAAAGTTTATAGATCAGATTATGATATATCTCATACACCTATGTTCCATCAATTAGAGGGGTTAATGGTAGGAGAGAATATCTCTTTTGCTAATTTAAAAGCGATTTTAACAGAGTTTGTGAAAAATGTTTTCGGTGATACAAAAGTTAGATTTAGACCTCATTTTTTCCCATTTACAGAACCAAGTGCCGAGATGGATGTTCAATGTGTAATCTGTAAAGGTGAAGGGTGCAGACTTTGTAAAAATAGTGGTTGGTTAGAGATAATGGGGTGTGGAATGGTTGACCCAGAAGTTTTAAAAGCAGCAGGGTATGATCATAAAGTCTATACAGGATTTGCATTTGGAATGGGAATAGAAAGAATAACAATGTTAAGATATGGAATAGATGATTTAAGAGCTTTTTTTGAAAATGATATAAGATTTTTGAGACAGTTTAAATAGAATAGTATCAAAAAATAAAAAAACTCAAAAATAGGAGAAGAGATATAAAATGTTAATTTCGTTAGATTGGTTAAAAGAGTATGTGGAGATAAAAGAGGATATAAAAGAGTTAGAAAATAGTTTGACAATGATAGGACAAGAAGTTGAAGCTATTGAAATTCAAGGAAAAGATTTAGCTAATGTTGTTATTGGAGAGATTGTAGAGTATGGAAAGCATCCAGAATCAGACAAATTATCTCTTCTGAAAGTTAATGCAGGACAAGAGGAGCTACTTCAGATAATTTGTGGAGCTCCAAACCACAAACTTGGAGACAAAGTTGTTGTAGCTAAGATTGGAGCAGTACTTCCTGGAGATTTTAAAATAAAAAAGAGCAAAATTAGAGGTATAGAATCTCAAGGGATGCTGTGCTCAGAAGTTGAATTAGGAGTAGGAAAAGATGGTGATGGAATCATTATTTTACCTGAAGATGCTGAAATAGGAAAAGAGTACAGAGAGTATTTAGGTATGAATGATGTAATATTTGAACTAGAGATAACTCCAAACAGACCTGACTGTCTTTCACATATAGGGATAGCAAGAGAGATTGCAGCTTACTACGGTAGAAAAGTAAAATATCCAAACTCAGATATAAATGAAGCTATAGAGAGAATAGAACAAAATATCTCTGTAGATATAATCGATAAAGAGAGATGTAAAAAATATTTCGGAAAATATATAAAGAATGTTACAGTAAAAGAATCACCACAATGGCTAAAGAAGAGAATAATGGCAATGGGGTTAAAACCCATAAACAATATTGTAGATATCTCTAATTACATTATGTTTGAGTATAATCAGCCAGTTCATATTTTTGATGCTGAAAAAATTGTAGGATCAAAAATAGAGATAAGAGCAGCAGTTAAAGGTGAAAAGCTTATAACTCTTGACGGTGTTGAAAGAGAGCTAGATGGAGAGTTAGTTATAGCAGACTGCGAAAAACCTTTAGCAATAGCTGGAATAATAGGTGGAGCTAATAGTGAAGTAGATGAAAATACAAAAAATATATTTATAGAAGTTGCTTATTTTACTCCTGAAAATATAAGAAAAACTTCAAAAAATATAGGTGTGTCAACAGATGCATCATATAGATATGAAAGAGGTATTGATAGAGGGAATAAAGAGGGCGTAATTAATAGAATAACTCACCTTCTACAAAGTGTAGCAGATGGAGATGTATTAAAAGGGATAATTAATGAAAAAGTTGAAAAAGTCGAAAAAGTTGAAATCCCTTTAAATATCGCAAAATTAAGCTCTTTTGTTGGTAAAAAAATTGAAACTGAAATAGTTGCAAAAATCCTTAGAAACTTAGAGTTAGAAGTTAATACTATTGATTTAGAAAATATGTTAATTGTTCCCCCTTCATATAGAGAGGATTTAAGAAGAACTGAAGATTTATATGAAGAGATCATAAGGATGTATGGATTTGAAAATATAGAAGATATAATGCCAGTTGAAGATATCAGTGCAGGAAAGAAAGATGAAGGGATTGCTCTTGTAGATGACCTTAAAGAGATAATGAGAAAAATAGGTCTAAAAGAGGTAATAAACTATAGTTTTGTTTCAAAAAAAGCTATTGAAATAATGGGAATAAAAGAGCAAACAATAGATATATTAAACCCTATAAATGAAGATTTTATAACAATGAGACCAACTCTTCAATACAGTTTACTTAGCAATATAAGAGATAATTTTAATAGAAACCAAGATAATTTGAGATTTTTTGAAGTTTCTAAAGTATTCCTGCCAGATGAAGATTTATCAAAAGAGGAGTACAGAATAGGTATTGCTCTTTCAGGTAAAAAAGACAGAACTTTATGGGATCCAAAACCTACTGCTTATAATTTTTACTCTATAAAAGGGTATGTTGAACTTATGTTTGAGGAGTTAGGGGTTACAAAATATAATCTATTAAAAACAACAGATTTAAATTTCCATCCAGAGAGAGCTGTAGATGTGTTTATAGGTAATGAAAAAATAGGTGTTTTTGGAGAGATACATCCAGATATGGCTGAAAAAATGGATATAAAGAGAGAGAGAGCTCTTTTAGGGGAGTTTAATTTAGAACTTATAAAAAAATATATAAAGAAAAAGTCTAAATATGAAAAAATAGTTAAATATCCAGAAGTAAAAAGAGATTTAGCAATCCTTTTAGATGACAGTGTGAAAGTTGGAGATATGTTAAATGATATAAAAAGAGTATCACAGTTAGTAGAAAGTGTAGAAATTTTTGATGTGTATAAAGGTCAAAATATTGAAAAATCTAAAAAATCTGTGGCAATTACTTTTGTTCTTAGAAATAAAGCTAGAACATTAGAAGAGCAGGAGATTAAAGAGGTAGTTGAAAAGGTTTTATCTTTAATCAATGAAAAATATAAAGGGCAAATAAGAGAAGCGTAGTATATAGTATTAACATGTTACGGTATATTAGATATATAATATAAAAATATGGAGGTATATAAAATGGATTCATTAAAAGAGTTATTTAAAATTGGAAACGGACCATCAAGCTCTCATACAATGGGACCTGAAAGAGCAGCAAAACAATTCAAAGCGAAGCATCCAGATATAAAAAATTTCAAAGTAGAGCTATATGGTTCTCTAGCTTTAACTGGAAAAGGGCATTTAACAGACTGGATAATTATTGAGACATTAAAACCTGCAGCAACAGAGATAATATGGAAACCAACTTATATTCATCCATACCATACAAATGGTATGAAATTTATAGCAGTTGATGACTCTGGAAAAGAGGTAGATACATGGCTAGTATTCTCTGTAGGTGGAGGAATAATCATGGAAGAGAACCAACCTAGAAGTGGAGGTTCAACAGTTTATCCTCATGGAACAACAGATGAAATAAAAAAATGGTGTGAAACAGAGAAAAAAGAGTTATGGGAATATGTAGAGGCTTATGAAGGAAAAGAGATCTGGGATTTCTTAAAAACAATTTGGGAAGCTATGGAAGCTGCTGTTGAAAGAGGTATATCTACAAGTGGTGTAATTCCAGGAACTTTAAAAGTTGCAAGAAGAGCTCAAACTTTTTATAGAAAAGCTAGACAAAATCAGTCTAGAACTGGATTTGTAGGAAGAACATTTGCGTATACTTTAGCTGTTTCAGAAGAGAATGGAGCTGGTGGAAGAGTAGTTACTGCTCCAACATGTGGTGCAGGAGGTGTAATTCCAGGGCTATTATACTCTTTAAAAGAGGAGTATAAACTTTCTATAGAGGAGATTTTAAAAGGTCTAGCAGTGGCAGGTATAATCGGAAATATAATAAAAGAAAATGCAACTATCTCTGGAGCAGAGGGTGGATGTCAGGCAGAAGTTGGTTCAGCATGTGCAATGGCAGCAGCAATGACTTGCTTCTTACTTGGAGGTTCATTAGAGCAGATAGAGTATGCAGCAGAAGTTGGTTTAGAGCACCATTTAGGACTTACATGTGACCCAATTGGTGGATATGTACAGATCCCTTGTATAGAGAGAAATGCAGTGGCTGCAACAAGAGCATTAGATGCAGCAACATATTCACTTTATACAGATGGAAAACACCTTATCTCTTTTGACCAGGTTGTTCAAATAATGAAAATAACTGGAAGAGATATGAAAGAAGAGTATAGAGAGACATCTCTTGGTGGTCTTGCAATACTTCAAACAGGATGCTAATCTTTAGGAGAAATTAATAATGAAACTTATAGTAGGACTGGGAAATCCAGGGAGTAAATATGAGCATACAAGGCATAATATAGGCTTTGATGTGGTTGATTTAATAGCAAAAAAATTAAATGCAAATCAATATAAAGAAAAATTTCAAGGTCTAATAACTGAAGGAAGCTATAAAGGGGAGAAGTTTTATATTTTAAAACCCCAAACTTTTATGAATTTAAGTGGAGATTCAATTGGAGCTGTAGCTAAATTCTATAAAATAGAGCCTAAAGATATTGTTGTTATTTATGATGATATGGATCTTCCCCTGGGAAAATTAAGGTATAGAGAGGATGGATCTTCAGGTGGACACAACGGTATAAAATCTACAATTGCACATATAGGGGATAGATTTAGAAGAATTAAATGTGGAATAGGAAAACCTCAAATAAAAGATGTTAATATAGACTTTGTTTTAGGGAGATTTATGAAAGAGGAGCAACCTTTTGTTGATGAAATGATGGAGAATGCTTCTTGTTGTGTGGAGGATATTTTAATTGAATTAGACTCTCAAAAATTAATGCAAAAATATAATAAAAAATAGAGTCCTTAAGGAGGAGATTGCATGTTGCCTAATATAACAGGAGCTTTGATGAAGTATTTTGAGCAATTAATTGATTTTTGCTTAAATTCAGCAGGAAAAATTATAGCAGTATGTATAATACTATTTTTATCTAAAAAATTATTTAATTTAATAATCTCTAATTATAAAAAAATAGCTGAAAAAAAGGGGTTAGACCCTCTCTTAAAGAGTTTTTTATCTTCACTGATTAAAACTGTATACAATGTAACAATCTTCTTAATTGTAATAGATATAATAGGGGTAAAAGCTGTTTCTATAGCGACTTTATTAGGAACTGCAGGTTTAGCAATTGGTCTTGCACTGCAAGGAAGTTTGTCTAATTTAGCAGGGGGAATCTTAATCCTTTTCTTTAGACCTTTTAATCAAGGGGATTATATCTCTAATAATGCAGGGATAGAGGGAAGCGTTTTTAAAATAAGAATACTTTATACAGAACTTCTTACTGTAGACAATAAAAGTATTATAGTACCTAACAGCCAACTTTCTAATAATTCTGTAATAAATTTTTCAAGAAATCCTGAAAGAAGAGTGGATTTAGTTTTCTCTGTCTCTTATGATACACCTGTTGAAAAAGCGATCTCTTTAATGTCAGATATAGCAGATAATCACGCTAAAATTTTACATGAAAAAGATAAAACAATAAGACTTATAAAGCAAGGAGCAAGTTCATTGGATTTTACATTTAGAGTTTGGACTAAAAAAGAGGACTATTGGGATGTTTATTTTGATTGTAATGAGCAGATAAAGAAAACTTTTGATTTAAATGGAGTGGAGATCCCTTATCAAAAAATTGATGTATATAACAAACATTAATTAAAAATAAAAAAATTATATAATGAAAAGGTATATAGAGATTAAATGAAATCTTTATATACCTTTTTTATAGATTTTAATTTTGATTTGTACATAAAAAAAAGGGCTTATATTTAAGCCCTTTGAAGTTTTTAATTATTTAGTTGTAACGATGTTAGATGCTTGAGGTCCTTTAGCTCCTTCTGAAACATCAAAAGTTACTTCTTCTCCCTCATTTAAAGTTTTGAACCCTTCTTTTTGGATTTGAGAGAAGTGAGCGAATACATCTTTCCCATCTTCACCTGTAATAAATCCAAATCCTTTCTCTTGATTGAACCATTTAACTGTACCTTTCATTTGATACCTCCATAAAAAATTTAAAATAGAAATTAATGCTATAACTCTAAATTTATTATTTTAATAAAGGTAATCAGAACGAAACATATTAAAATATAACAAATAAAGAATATAACCAAAAATTCTTGTGCATATTATACAATATAAAAATATTTTTGTATATAAAAAAAACAAAAAAATAATTATTAAAAAAAAAATAAAAAAATAAAAAAACATTAATTTGATAAACTACTTTATTAAAACGATAAAAAAATACAATTTTTAAATAGTAATAAGAGAAATTTTTTTTTTATTTTCTTGATTATATAAAATAAAATGTGATAGAATACAATGTAAAAATCACAAATTAAAGTCATAAAAAAATTAAAGTAATATATAAATTATGAGGGAGAGGTGCAAAAATGAAAATTTTTGGTTTCAAAGGTGGAGTTCACCCAGCTGACAATAAAAGTCAAACTGAAAACAAGCCAACAGAAAGATTAGCAATGCCAAAGATGTTGTATATACCATTATTACAGCATATAGGAGCGGTCTTAGAGCCAACAGTAGCAATAGGGGAAAAAGTTTTAAAGGGTCAAAAAATAGCTGATTCTCAAGCTTTCTTAGTATCACCTATACACGCTTCAACAAGTGGAACAATCAAAAAAATAGAGAACTACGAATTTCCATTAATGGGAAGAGTAAAAACTATATTTTTAGAGCCAGATGGGGAAGATAAATGGTGTGAACTGACAACTATTCCAAACTGGAAAGAGTCTGCAAAAGAGCAGTTAATTGCAAAGATTAAAGAGTGCGGTATCGTAGGAATAGGGGGAGCAAGTTTTCCAACTCATGTAAAACTAAATCCGCCAGCTGATGCTAAAATAGATACGCTACTTTTAAATGGTGCTGAATGTGAACCATATTTAAACTCAGATAACAGACTGTTAATAGAAAATTCATCATCTGTTATAGAGGGTATAAAAATATTAAAGCATATCCTTAATGTAGAAAAAGCTGTTATCGGAATTGAAGATAATAAACAGGAAGCTATTTCAAAACTTCAAGAAGCTGTAAAAGGTGTAGAGGGTATTGAGATTGCAGTTTTAAAAACTATGTATCCACAAGGTGGAGAGAAACAGCTTATAAAAGCAGCTTTAAATAGAGAGGTTCCTTCAGGAAAACTTCCTTTAAACGTAGGGGTAGTTGTTCAAAATACTGGAACAGCTGCAGCTGTGTATAATGCTATAGTTTTTGGAAAACCTTTAGTAGAGAAAATAGTAACTGTATCAGGACTTGCAGTAAAAGAGCCTAAAAATATAGTAGCACTAATAGGAACTCCAATATCTGAACTTTTAGATGTATGTAAGACTAATATAGAAGAGATAGATAAATTAGTAATGGGTGGACCTATGATGGGAATGGCTCAACACACATCAGATGTACCAGTAATAAAAGGAACATCAGGAGTTTTAGCTTTAACAGCAAAAGAGACAAACAGATGTAAAGCAAGAGCTTGTATCGGTTGTGGAAAATGTGTTGACGTATGTCCAATGGGATTACTTCCTATTATGTACGCAAGACTAGGAGAGTTTCAAATTTGGGAAGATTTCAAAAAATATGATGTTATGGATTGTATTGAATGTGGTTCATGTGCATATATCTGTCCAGCAAATAGACCTTTAACTGAAGCAATTAAATTAGGAAAAGGTAAAGTTAGAATGATGATGACTAAATAATAATGGAGGATGAAATAAAGTGTTAAATATGTTTAGAATGGGGCCTTCCCCACATATAAGAACTTCTGAAACAGTAGATAAAGTAATGTATGATGTTATAATCTCATTAATACCAGCACTATTAATGGCTGTTTATATTTTTGGAACAAGAGCAATAACTATGACAGCATTTTCAGTAGCAGCATGTATGGCAACTGAGTATGTATGTCAAAAAATTATGAAACAGGATATTAATATTTTAGATGGAAGTGCAATAATAACAGGAATTTTACTAGCTTTTGTTGTTCCACCATATATGAGTTTAATATATGTTGTAATTGGTGGTATTATATCAATCCTTTTAGGAAAAATGCTGTTTGGAGGGTTAGGTCATAATATATTCAACCCTGCTTTAGTAGGAAGAGCATTTATCCAAGCTTCTTGGCCAGTAGCAATAACAACATTTGCTTATGACGGAAAAGCAGGAGCAACAGTTCTTGATGCTATGAAAAGAGATATTCCATTGGATCAAGCTTTAATTGCTAATGGAGCAGTAGATGCTTATTTACAAGCCTTTATAGGAAATATGGGTGGATGTTTAGGAGAAACTTCAGCTTTAGCAATTTTATTAGGTGGAGCTTATTTAATATATAAAAAGCATATAGATTGGAAAGTACCTGCAATTATGATTACTACGGTATTTGTGTTAACGATGGCTATGGGACAGAACCCTATTATGCATATACTGTCAGGGGGTCTTTTTTTAGGAGCTTTCTATATGGCAACAGATATGACAACATCTCCACAAACATCAACTGGAAGAGTTATTTTTGCAATCTTATTAGGAGTTTTAATCTCTGTAATTAGAGTAAAGGGTGGATATCCTGAAGGTACTGCTTATGCAATATTAATAATGAATGGTGCTGTGCCACTTATTAATAAATATATTGTGCCTAAAAAATTTGGGGCGGTGAAGTAATAGAAATGGAAAAAAATCGTTATATACACTATGGAATTGTTCTTACAGGAATAGCATTTTTATCTGCTTTAATCCTTGCACTAGGAAATGATTTTACAGCAGCGACAATTGAAGCTAATGCTAAAAAAGTTGTAGAGGCAGCTAGAATAAAAGTTTTACCAGTTGCAAAAACTTTCTCTGAAGAGGAAGGAAAAGAAGCAAGTGGAATGAAATTTATACCTGGAAAAGATGAAGCAGGAAATTTAGTTGGATACGTAGTATCAGCTTCAGAAAATGGATATGCAGGAGCAATTGATTTTGTTTTAGGTATAGATAAAGAAGGAAAAATAACGGGTCTTGATATAGTAGGCTCTCAAGAGACACCAGGATTAGGTTCTAAAATAAACAATCAAGATTGGAAAAATTTATGGGTAGGAAGAGATTCTCAGTATAAATTCAATAAATCAGTAGATGCTTTTGCTGGTGCAACAATATCTCCAGAATGTACTTATAATGGGATAGTAAAAGTTTTAACAGCATATGAAAAAGAGGTGAAGTAAAAGTGGCAAATGGATATAAAGATATGTTAACAAGAGGGTTAATAAAAGAAAACCCAGTATTCGTTCTTTTACTTGGACTTTGTCCAACTCTAGGAACATCAACTTCAGCAATTAACGGAATGGCAATGGGACTTGCTACAACTGCAGTTTTAGTATTTTCAAATATGTTAATCTCTGCTGTAAAAAATATAATACCTGATAAAGTAAGAATACCAGCATATATTATGATAATTGCAACACTTGTAACAATTGTAGAGATGTTTATGAAAGCGTACCTTCCAGCTTTATATGCAGTTTTAGGGTTATTTATTCCACTTATAGTTGTTAACTGTATAGTTTTAGGAAGAGCAGAAAGTTTTGCTTCTAAAAATGGTATAATCCCTTCAGTATTAGATGGTATCGGTTCAGGGCTTGGATTTACACTTGCTTTAACTGTATTAGGTGCAATCAGAGAGGTATTAGGAAATGGTTCTTTATTTGATGTTGTAGTAATGCCAGCATCATTTACACCAGCATTAATATTTATATTAGCACCAGGAGCATTTATAACAATAGGATTCATAATTGCTACTCAAAACTATTTAAATGCAAAAAAGGCTAAGGAGGGTAATTAATTATGGATTTAGGAAAATTATTTTCAATAATCATCGGTTCTATATTTATAAATAACTT
>JAGNZR010000007.1:53029-54735 GCA_017984315.1 Fusobacteriaceae bacterium
AATAGAAATGTTGCGAAGCTTCTTTGTGCTGGAACATGTGCAGACACAACTCAAAAGTATGTATACAGCGGTTCTTTAACTACATGTGCATCTTATGCATTGTATTCAGGTGGGGATAAAAGTTGTAACTATGCATGTATAGGTAAAGGGGATTGTGTTGCTGTTTGTCCAGTAAATGCAATAACAGTAAATGCCAATGGTCTAGTAGATATAGATGAGGACAAGTGTGTATCATGCAGTAAATGTGTAAAAGAGTGTCCTAAGAAAGTTATAGCTATGTTACCTCATAATAAAAAAGTAACAGTTAAATGCGCTTCATTAGAAAAAGGACCAGCAGCTAAAAAAGCTTGTAAAGTAGCGTGTATAGGTTGTGGAATATGTGAAAAAACATGTCCAGTAAATGCAATAAAAATTGAAAACAACTTAGCTAAAATAGATGCAGATATGTGTGTAGAGTGTGGACTTTGTGTAGCTAAATGTCCAACAAAAGCTATTGAATCAAAAGTAACTGAAACAGTAAAAGCAGCTATAAATGATAAATGTGTAGGGTGTACAATGTGCGCAAAAGTATGTCCAGTAGGGGCAATAACAGGTTCTTTAAGAGAGAAACATGTTGTAGATGCAGAAAAGTGTATTGGGTGCAAACTTTGTTATCAAGCTTGTAAGCCAAAAGCAATAGACTTAATCGTAACACCAATAAAAAAATAGCAAAAAAATTAAAGCAAAAAATCAGCTTTTAGTTTAAATACTGAAAGCTGATTTTTATTATAAAATAAAAGCTATTTTCGTAAAATAAAAATTGAATAATATTGAAATTACAGGTATAATTGTAAACGTGACATGAAAAAAATAATCAAAATAACAAGGAGAATTATAAATGTTAAAAAGAGCAGCAGGTTTAGTTTGTCTATTATTGGTTTTATCCATAAGCGCATTTTCTATTGAAACTACTTCTAAAGATGTAGATGTAAATAGAATTAAAAATAAAATGAAAAGAGCTAACTATTTAGACAAAGAGTTAAGAAAAGATAGATTAATGTATATAAAAGGTGATAATGAACCTTTTACAGGGACACTTTTTTTAATGTTAGGGGACTATTTGGAATATACTGAAGTATATGAGAAGGGAGTACTGCAAGGGGATAAAACATGGTATGATCCTAATGGAAATATAATGATGATAGAGAGCTATACTGATGGAAGAATACATGGAGAGCAGGTTACATACTATCCAAATACAGTGATAAGATCTGTTATAACTTATTATAAAGGAAGAATAACAAAAGTTGAATGGAATAATGATAAAGGGCGTTCAATATTTAAAGAGATATATGAAAATGGTAGTGGAAGATGGAGACATTATTATGATAACGGAACTCTTCATGAAGAGGGAGAGTACTTAAACGGATTGAAACATGGGGTATGGAGAAAGTACAATGAAAAAGGGGAATTAGAGAGAAAAACAGTTTATAATATGGGATCAATTATTGGCAAGACTTGGTATTAGCCATGGAAGTAGAAGTTAAACAAAGTACATTAATACAGCTTACTCTCCCTATCTTTTTAGAGTTGCTGCTGATGACAGTAGTTGGAAATATAGATATTATAATGGTTTCAAAATTTAGTGATAAGGGTGTTGGAGTCCTTGGAGGGATGAGTCAGATACTCTACACTCAAAGTGTAATTTTCAGTTTTATCTCAATAGG
>JAGNZR010000008.1:0-20674 GCA_017984315.1 Fusobacteriaceae bacterium
TACCACGGTGTTGTAAAAATTTCTGCCAAAAAGATTGAAAGAGGTTATGAAATTTCAATAGAAGATAATGGTGTAGGTATAGATTCAGACATTATTTCTAATTTAGACAGCGAAATAGAAAAAAACATTGGACTGAAAAATGTGCACAACCGTCTGAGATTTTTGTATGGAAAAGGATTAAATATTGAACAGCTTGAAAAAGGGACTAAAATCTCATTTAATATCCTTAAGGAGGCAGCATGTTAAATTGCATTATAGTGGAAGATGAATTTCCTGCTAGAGAAGAGTTAAAATTTTTCATAAAAAACAATAAAAATTTTGCTATTAAACGTGAGTTTGAGACTTCAATTGATGCTTTAAAATTTTTGGAAAATAGTTCTGTAGATGTTGTTTTTTTAGATATAAATATGCCTGGATTAGATGGGATGACTTTAGGAAGACTTATACACAAAATAGATAAAAATATTAAACTGATATTTATAACTGCATATAGAGAGTTTGCTGTAGATGCTTTTGAAATAGGAACATTCGATTATATTTTAAAGCCATACTCTGAAGAAAGAATTATAACTGTTTTGGAAAGAGTTGTTGCCTCAGTGGCAGAATCTAAAACTCCTATTAATAAAAATGAAACTAGTAAACTTACTGTAAATTCCGGTGAAAAAATGGTAGTTATCTCCATTTTTGACATACTATATATTGAAGCTAATGAGAAAGAGACAACAATAGCTCTTCAAAATGAGAGTTATACTTCAAAACTGAAAATTTCCCAGTTAGAAGCAATCTTGCCTTCAGAAAATTTTTTTAGAACTCACCGTTCATATATAGTAAATATCGATAAAATAGCAGAGGTTGAACCTTGGTTTAATGGCTCTTATCTAATTAAAGTAGGAAAGAAAAGTCATAATATTTCTGTAAGCAGAAACAATGTAAAAAAACTCAAAGAGATTCTCAATATAATATAAAAAAAATTACAGCTAATATTTCCTATAAAAAACCGCCTTTTTTGATGCACTATTTTGTACACCTCTTTATGGCAAAAATTTTTATCAGAAAATATTAGCTGCTCCTTGATTTAGATGAATATTTATAAATGTAATATTTTCTTTATAATATCCCCTCTTTTAACCATCCCTATATATTTATTATTTTCAACAACATAAAGTCTCGTAAGACCTTTTTTTACAAACAATGAACAAATGGCCATTATTGGCATCTCTTTATCAATAATAGTAACCCCTTTTCTATACATCTCATCTATTAAAGCTGTTTTCTCATTCAATAAATACTCCTCAAAAGGTTCCCCTATTGTTAAAAAATTTAAATCATTCAATAGATTTGTATATTTAGGCATCCCGTACTCTATTAACTCTTTCTCTGTTATCTCACCTAAAAAAGTTAAATCATCTGATACAACTGGAAGTCCCGCTGCAGATTCTGCTATAAATCTTTTTGCTACTTCTTCTAAATTTGTTCCTAACTTTACAGGCTGAACTTCTAAACTTAAAACGTCTTCAGCTGTTATTTTATGAAGAATCTCTATTTTAGACTCTTCTATCAACTCAATTATTGTGTTTCCATGTTTTGCTTCTTTAATCTTTTCTAACATTTCAGGATTTTGTAGGGATAATTTAGATATTGCCCCCATTGTTTTTAATATGTTTTTATTTTTTAAAACATCTGACATTATAACTACAACAAGTTTTATCATATCGGTTTTATTAGAACCTCCAACCTGTGCTTCAAAAGGTTCTTTTAAAGTAGCTATAGCTATTATAAAATCATCAAAATTCTCAAGTCTAGCATGTGGGATAGCTATTCCTGAACCTATAGCTGTTGGAATCTCCATTTCCCTCTTTATTATAGTATCTATCACATTTTTTTTATTTTCTGAGATTTTTGGATTAACTAAAGAGACTCTCTCTACTACTTTATTTATGACTTCTTCTATGCTTTTTGCTTCTAAATTTATAAATATATATTTTGAATTTAAATAACTTGATAACTTCATCTGCTCCCCCTCTGTATAATATTGTATCTTTTTATTTTCTAACATTAAATTTTAATTAATTTAAATATCTAAACCAGATATAAAGGTTTGAAAGCAGCAATGTTTGAATAGATATTAAAGCTCCAAATTTTAAAAATTCAATAAACGTTATTTTTACACCAGCTTTTCCCGCAGTACTTATGGCAACTACATTTGTTGCTGAAGCAAGTAAAGAGATGTTTCCACCTAGGCATGAACCAGCTGATAAAGCCCACCAGAACATATTCATATGCTCATGCCCTGCAAAAGTTGGAAGCATAATATCTACTATTTTCCCCATTGTGGCAGCATTTGCTACATTTCCTATTATTGATGTAAAAAGAGCTGATACCCATGTAACTCCTAATACCGCTATATTTACATTATCTTTTGTTAATTCTATTATCTTATTTCCTAAAATATCAATTATATGTATCTCTTGAATACCATTTACCATGATAAATAATCCTATAAAGAAAAACAGTGTATCCCACTCTACATGTTTCAATAAATCAGCAGGATTTTCCTTAGTTATGATTCCAAGTATGATTGCACCGCTTAAAGCCATTACTGCAAGCCCTTTATCAATAACTCCATTCAATACAAAACCTATAATAACGATTAAAAATATTACACTTGCTTCTTTTAATAATTTTATATCTTTTAGAGTTCTTTTTGCATCAAGTTCCATTATTCTGGCTTTTAATTCATTAGAAACTACCATCTTTCTTCCATACATAATATACACATTTCCTATCAATAAAATAAAAGATAAAAAGCCAAAGGTCCTGTATTAAATAAAAAATCATTGAAACTTAATTTTCCTTGACTTCCTATAATCAACTGAGTAGGGTCTCCTATAATAGTTGACAGCCCCCCTATATTTGCAGCCATAACTTCAGTCATTATAAATACAAATGAATTCAACTTCAGTTGATTAGCAAGTAATATAGAAACTGGAGCTAAAAGTAATATAGTAGTTACATTATCTAAAAAAGCTGAGCATAAAGCTGTTACCCCTGCTAAGAGTACAACCAAAGGGAACGGTTCCCCTTTTACCAACTGGGCTATTTTTATTGCAAACCATTGAAATACACCTGTTTCAGAGATTAAATGAACCATTATCATCATCCCCACTAAAAGAAAAATTATATCTAATCTTTCTGACACAGCTTCAATTACTTTCTCTTCATTTAAAATTCCAACTAAAGACATTAAAAGTCCCCCACCCATTGTGGCCCAAGCTCCTGGAATTCTTTCAGTTATTATTAAATAGAATACTAATATAAATATTCCTAACCCTATTACAATATTCAAATTTACACTCTCCCTCTGACGAAATTTACTTCTTAATTTGGATTTCTTAAATTTTATTATACTCTTATTTTTTTTTATTTCAATTCCGAAATGTTAATTTTTTCTTTTTGCTCTTTTATTTTAAATTTAGTTTTTAACCTTGACATATTATCTTAAATACTATATAATGTAAAACGGTATTTATGCTTATTTAGGAGGATCTTATCTATGCTTACTTTTAAAAAAGTTTTAATTGGTGAATTAATTGCCTATAGAAAAAGACATAAAATTACACAATCAGAGTTTGCGTTAAAAATTGGAGTTGCTCAACAGGTAATTTCGAAATTCGAAAAAGGTGAAGTAGAGCCTAGAATTACTTTCATTGAAAAACTTGTCTTAGGAATGGGGAAAGAGTTAGCAATTAAATAGTTATCTTTTAAATTAAAAAAGTTACTCTTGTAAGAGTAACTTTTTTAATTTTTTGTATTTCTTCACAAAAAAAACATATCCTTCTATTTATAATTAATTAAAATAGATTTTTTTATTTTTTATAGGGAGTAGGGATGGGAAATCATAAATTAAAAAACCGCGCTTTAACTTTAATGGAACTTGTAATAACCGTTTCAATTATAAGCTTATTACTTATATTTTTTTCAATTAAATATGAAAAATATAAAGAAAGCAACTCCCTATATGAAGCAAAAATAAAAATTTCCAATATTTTATCTAAATATAGAGATTTAGCTTACTATAACAACACAACTTATACTATAACATTCAATTTACCTTTGGGTACAATTACTTTATCTGATAGTTTTAATAATTATGTTGAAAAAACTGAACTTCCTAAAAAATTAAAATATCAAATCATAACAAATGAGCACAACAGCAACTATTTTGTGACTAAAATTACAGCTAATGGAAATTTAAGTGATGCCTTTACTATCTATATTTTTGATTATAATGATCTTGCCCAATACCGAATAGCATTTTATACATTTTTACAAATTAAATACCTTTTAATAAACATCTATAAAAATCAAACAGTTACTGAAGCTACTTTTTCTAATTTATTAAACTACCACAGTACTGCAGATTCTCAAAATCATGTAGGGTGGATTAAGGAGTAAACATTATGAAAAATCATTACTTAATTTTAATTGTTTGCATTTCAGTTTTTTTAAAACAAGATCTCCTCTCTCATAACAATTTTTGCAAAATAACCTCTCTATATGAACAACCCTTTCCAAATTTAAATTTTGATACTATTACAATAACTGTATCTATGAAAAATAATGACTACTCTTTTTCAAATAAGAAAAATATTAAAAGTACTATTGCTATCTCTAAATCTACAGCTTCATCCTCTTGGTTTAAGATTTTAACTGTACACAGAGATAGTATAAAAATAGTTCCAAACTCTTAAATGAGGTGATAATCATGATTTTTATTAAATATTCAGCATTCAATAAAGAGGTGAAAGTTTTTTTATCATTTAGAGTATGCCACGACTTAAATGAATTTAAAGAGTATTTAAAAAATAAAAACTTAATTTTAATTGAATATAAAAAATTTTCATTAGACATCAACTTTCGTAAAAAATATATTTCTAAAAATGAGCTTTTAACTTTTTTTCAGGAGTTAGGGATTATGTTAAAAAGCGGTCTCACTATTTTAAATGCCCTTAAACTTTTAAAAAACGAAACTAAAAACCAAAAATTAAAAGAGATTTGCGAAAATTTAGTTTTGAGTATAAAAAAAGGTCACTCTTTGAGCTCTGTTATAAAAGATTACCATAATATTTTAGGTGACCTTTATATCAATATGATTATTATAGGGGAACAAAGTGGAAACTTACCTAAAATATTAGATATAATAACTTCTAACATTAAGAAAAATATGCTAATTGAAAAAAAAATTAAAAGTGTACTTTTCTATCCAACTTTTGTGATATTTCTTACAGCTGTTCTATCTATATTTTTAATTAATTTTGTACTTCCAGAGTTTATCAAACTATTTGATCAAAATGGGGAACAACTCCCTTTTTTAACTGTAATACTCATAGATATCTATAACTTTTTCAATAATTTTCTCACAGAAATCTTATTATTTTTAACAGTTTTTTCAGTCTTTTCTTTTTTTTACCTAAAAAACAAAAAAAATAGTTTTGCTTTTTATTTTTTTTTCTCCTTTTTTCCGCCTTTTAAAAAAATGTATAAACTGTATTTCTCAGTATTCTTTTTTAGAAATCTCTCTATTCTTTTAGATGCTGGTATTTCACTTTTCAATACCATCACTATTCTATCCACTATAGAAAAAAACCCTTATCTAAAAAATGAGCTTTTGACCTCAAAACAAGAGTTAAATACAGGTAAATCATTTTCAGAAACACTGAAAAAATCATCATTTTTCCCACATAGTGCTATATCTATGCTCTCTATTGGAGAAACTTCTGGAAATTTAAGTGAAATGGCCAGTCATGCCTGTGAACTTTTATCTAATCAGTTCAACAATATTACCGATTCTTTTCTTTTGCTCATTGAACCTATTACCATTCTTTTTTTAGGTATCACCATAGGAACTATTGTTTTTGGACTTTATCTCCCTATGTTTAATATGTTATCTCTCATTAAATAAAATTTAGGAGGTTTTATGAAAAGAGGAGTCATTCTTTTAGAAGGGGTTATCTCTATTTTTTTAATAACAGTTCTGCTTATCCCTATTTTTAAATTTTCTGGAAATTTTATTAATTTAAGCACTAATAATATCAATGAAAATACTTTTGAAGAGGAGCACTTTATAAAAAATCAGTTAAGTTTAGGTTATGATGAGTTAATAAAAAATAATACAGATTTTTTACTTGGCAGTTTTCATAATTTAGGCTCTAGCAGTGACAATGAGATAAATAGAAACTTCGCTTTTTTTAAATCAAAAAACCATATATATAATAGAGAGATATTTTACATCTCTACTCCTATCTCAAACTATGGTGAATGTCCATGAAAAATAGAGCCTTTTCTTTTATTGAAATTATTGTAGGAATTGCTATCTCAGCACTAATTTTTTCTATAGCACTACCCAGCATAAACCATTTTTTAAAATTTTATAAAAGAACGACTTATGACAACATAACTAGCAGCAACTACAGAGTGATCTCTGACATCTCTACCCTTATTGACTCAACTTCCATAGAAACTGATTCTGTAAACTTAGTAGGAGATAAAAATTTAGGTTTTAAAGTTCTTAATACTAAAGGGGTATATTTAAACAATGTAAATTATAAAAGCATTAAAAATTATATTTTGCCTTTTAATACTTTTGGAGACTCACTCTACATTGAGATCCCTTATATTTTGTCATCTAATCCTTTTAATCTTTCTAATCAATTTCACCTATATAGATTTGTTGTGGTAAATAGTATAACTCAAGAGCAGTCTTTAAACTATATTCCTGGTTTATCTGAAGGTTCAAAAACTAAAGGTATAAACTTTGGAAAAGAGGAAAAGTTATTAAAAGGTCTATTTAACGGGCAATTTATAGAGAGTAAAGGGGGAGTTATTATGGAGTACAAATTGGAAAATGGAGTAACTGTTAAAAAAAAATTTATAAGGACAGGGGAGCTATGAAAAAAAATCGAGCTTTCATCCTTTTAGTAACAGGTGCATCCCTACTTATAGTTTCAGGTGTTTTTTATTTACTGGCTCTATCTTTAAAAAGTAAAATTGATTTTAATACTTTGGACAGCAGAGAGCAGATAAAAAAATTAGATTTAGCTAACTCCTATTCAACTGCACTTTATGAGTTTTATTTAATAGACAGATATATTGTAAATGGACTTATCTCCAGTAAAGAGGAGTATATACTTAACCTTCCCTCTGGAGAAAAAATTTGGAGTTCAGATGCAACAAGAAACTCTAAAAGTTTCGGTGGTTTCTCCTTTAGCACTATAGAACCTAACCCAAATACCCTCCCTTTTAGCGGCAATTATAAATTCACTTTTGAGCTTTCAAAAGAGATCATACTTTTAGATGAGAAACAGAACCCTTTTCTTAAAGTCTATCTTTATACTAATCCATTCTATATCAACTGCTATTTAGATAAAAAAACAGACTCTCTAACATGTGAAGATTCCAATATAAAATTTAGTAATTTTAGGTGTTTAGGGGAGGTACTAAACAATGATGTCTATAAACAATAATAATTCTGAACTTCTGGTGCTCGTAGAATCTTTTAACCCTGATATAATTAATGATCTATTTAAAAATTTGTCTAAAAATTCAAAAATAAAAATAATTTTAGACAGTGATCTTTTTATATTTAATAACTTAAATAACTTTGATGAGATTCATTACAATATATTTGATTATATTGTATTAAAAATTGAAGGGTATTATTTTGCATTTAACAGGGATTTTATGCTCATAATAATTAATCTTTGCAAAGAGCACAATTTATTTATCTGTGAAATCTCACCAAATTTTGATAATTTCCATGGTGAAAAACTTTTATTTGAAAACAGGGTAAATTTTTTTACTCCAGAGTATGCAAATCTTTTTGCACCAAAACCTAAATATAAGTTCAGTTATAAAAAAAGTTATCTTTTGGGAGTTATCCCCTTTACTTTCTCTTTGATTATATTTCTATTTAATTATAATTATTCAAAAAGGGTTAATAATATAAATAAAAAAATAGCTTTAAAATATGACAGTATAAAAAAATATGAAAAAGAGTACAACTCTTTAAAAGAGATAAAAAGTAACCGAAAAGTTTTTGAAAAATATTTAAATGATACAGCACCAAAAATAATCTCTATTTTAAACAGTATTAATCGAAGCTCTAATAAAAAAATTTTTTATAAAAAAATAGAGATTGAGAAATCTAAAATTAAAATTATTGGAAATAGTTTCAATTTAACAGAGCTTTACAATTTAGAGAGTGAGTTGGCAAAAAACGGTTTTTATAATATAAATAATGATTTTATAAAAAATAATGAGAGTTATTTTGAATTCTCTATTGACTGTAATATAGGAGAATCCTATGAAATTTAAAAATTTAAATCTACAAAATCTACAAAGCAACCCTAATTTTATTTTAATCTTAAAAATTTTATCTATTATCTTATTATTTTTTATTTTTATAATTTTTCCTATAAATAAACTCCAAAGGAGTAAAACTATATTTTTAGAATCACAGAACAAATTAAAAGAGATTACTAAGCAGGAGCAGATATTTAAAAATAAATTAAATACTCTTAAAAAGAAAATTAAAGAGGAGGAAGAGACTGTAAAACAGTATAGAGAGGATTTTATTTCTAAGAGTTTCTCTTCATCTACAGAGATTAAACTCCATATTAAAAATAAAATGGAGGAGTTCAATTTAAACTTATCCAATATTTATAGGATTGAGAAAGAAGAGATATCTGAAGAGCTAAATTTTGAAAGTTATATTTATAAAATAGGAATCCCTTATGAGGTATCTGGAAGTTTTGACGACTATTATAAATTTCTTTTTTATTTTTATAATTTTGAGAAGTATCTACTCTTTAATCAACATAATTTATCTATTGATTTTTATGATTTTAATAAAGTTAATATTAAATTTTATGCTACTGCACTGACTTTTTCTGACCCTGAATAAATTTTATTTTGATTTTTCTAATTTATATACTAAAATGTAGTAAATAAAATATTTTAATTAGGAGAGTTTTATGAAAAAAGATAGACTTTTAGAGATTTTAAATAAATTTAATGATATAAAAATTGCTGTAGTTGGGGATATGATGTTAGATGACTATATAATAGGCTCTGTTGATAGGATATCTCCTGAAGCTCCTGTTCCTGTTGTAAAAGTTATTAAAGAGCGTTTTGTTTTAGGTGGAGCAGCCAATGTTATTAATAACCTTGCTACACTAGGTGCTAAAACTACCTCTTATGGTGTTATCGGAAATGATTTTAACGGTGATAGACTTATAAACGCTTTAATTGAAAAAGGGATTGATACATCGAACATTGTAAGAGATAATAACCGTCCTACAATAGTTAAAAGAAGAATTATCGGTGGGCATCAACAACTTTTAAGAATTGACTGGGAAGATAGCTCAGCTATTTCATCTGAAAATGAGGATGCTATTATAGAAGGGATAAAAAATAATATAAAAAATATAGATGCTATTATTCTTTCTGATTATGATAAAGGGGTATTAACAAAAAGAGTTGCTGTTGAAATTATAAAGATTGCCAGAGAGAATAATGTTATTATAACAGTTGATCCAAAACCTAAAAATGCTTTAAATTATAGTGGTGCAACTTCTATGACACCTAATAGAAAAGAAGCTATGGAGTGTTTAGGAGTTTCTAATATTACTGATATTTATGCTCTAGGAAAAGATTTAAAATCAAAACTTAACCTTAAAAACCTTCTTTTAACTAGAAGTGAAGAGGGGATGAGCCTTTTTGAAGATAAAATTATAGATATACCAACTTATGCTAAAGAGGTTTATGATGTCACTGGAGCAGGTGATACTGTTATCTCTGTATTTACTCTTGCTGCTGCTACTGGTGTTTCTTGGCATGAAGCTGCAAAAATTGCAAATACTGCTGCTGGCGTTGTAGTTGGAAGAGTTGGTACTTCTACAGTTACAAAAGAGGAGATACTTGAATTTTATGATAGAATCTATCATGAATACAACTAATATAATTTTAATATGCTGTAATAGGAGTTTATATGATGAGAATAGGCAATGGCTATGATGTTCATGAATTAGTAGAAGGGAGACCACTTATTTTAGGTGGAATTACAATCCCACACCATAAAGGGGTACTTGGTCACTCTGACGGTGATGTCCTTGTCCATGCTATAATGGATGCACTTTTAGGAGCTCTAGCTCTAGGGGATATCGGTCAGCACTTTCCTGATACTGATGCACAGTACAAAAATATTGATAGTATGTATCTTTTAAAACATGTAAAAAGACTCATCGATCAAGAAGGGTATAAAATTTGTAACTTAGATTCTATAATTGTACTTCAAAAACCAAAAGTTAAACCTTATATTGATCTAATGAGACAGAAAATAGCTGAAGTTTTGCATCTAAATTTATCTCAAGTCAGTGTAAAAGCAACTACTGAAGAAAAACTTGGGTTTACTGGTAGTGAGCTTGGAGTTAAATCTTATTGTGTTGTTCTACTTCAAGAGTATGAAGAAAATTAATTTTATAGTTTACTTTAATGCAGATAAATGCTATTATTAATTATGAAATTGTAATTATTACAATTTGAAAAATGAGTTTACGGAGGGTTTTATGAAAATAATGCTATTTACAACTAATACATGTGGTTATTGTGGTCCTGCTAAAGAGTTATTATCTAAAGCTAATATTCCCAATATTGAATATATTAATGCTTCTGAAAATTTAGCTCTTGCTAAAGAGTATGGTATTCGTTCTGTTCCATCTCTTGTTGTTTCTAAATGTGATGGAAATCAAGTTTACCTTGGTTTAGATGAGATACAAAAGTTTATTGAAACAATGAGTAAAGATGCAGGGTGCGGGTGTAACTGCGGCGGACATTAATTAATAAAAACTATTAATTAAATAAAAAAGGGGTTAGAAATTTTCTAATCCCTTTTTATAATTCACCTTCATTTTCATTTTCAATATTTAATGCTTTATCTTTTTTTTCTCTTTTTAAAGCATCAATATTCAATTCGAAAAACTCTTTCCACTCTTCTATCATTTTTTTATTTTTATTTGTTTGAAGCAGCACTAAAGATCCTAATATAAGTGTTATCCCTGCTAAAATAGTAATTATCAGTATCCCCGTTTTATAAATTTTTTCATTTATATGTGTTAAAGTTTTCGTAGTGAAACTTTTAGTTGTATCGTCTAAAGCATTAGTTATTATTATTAATTTTTCTACTTTATTGTTAAGCTCTTCTACCATTTGATTTTTTTCTTGTAAATTTTTTTCTAATTGCTCTATTTTTTCCTTATATATTACAGAGTTTGTCTCTAACTCCAATATTTTTCTTGAAATATCTTCATTTTTCATCTCTGGAACTTTAATCTCTTCCAAGTCTTTCTCTTGAAAAATCTCTCTGCTGTCAACTATCTCATTTACAATATCTCCAGAGGGTACTGTTTGAACCACTGGTGCTGTTTCTGCAGGTATTGTTTCTGTATTTATGGCTGGTGCCTGATTATTTACACTGCTAGATTCCACGCTAAATGTGAATAATTGAAAAACTAAAAACAGTATTAAGGATATTTTCTTATTCATTTTTAACTCCTTTATATCTCTTTAACATCTCTGAATATAACCTTATTTTCTTTTAAAAAACTCTTTAAATTTATTTGGCTTTTCAGCTTGTTTCATCTCTCTTTGCTCTTTGTGGTAATTTGACCAGTTAGGGTCATTTTTCATGTTTTTCTTTAACTGGCTCATATATTTATATGTAGCTTTCGCATTATTGTATTTATACTTTATGCTGTTTTTCATATCTATAGCAGTTTGAATAATCCCTTTAAAAAAACCTTCTATTTTAAGAATAAAAAGTTTTAAATTTGTTATAACTACTATCTCTTTACAGTTAGGGCATCTATATTTAGCAGCTTTGTTTCCTATCTTCATCTTTTTTTTGCAACTTGGGCACACTACTACTCTCTTATCCATTTTTCCTCTTATTGTAATTTATTTTAGTTAATCTCTTGTTTTTTTATCTCTTTAATAAGCTCTGAATATATCTCTTTATATAATCCGATCTTTTTACTTTGCCATAGCTCTTGAGATTTTATCCCTTGAACTACCAACATAAATAATCCATCTATTCTATTTATATCTAAACTTTTATCACTAACAACATCAGTTACTTTTGAATATTTTAAATCAAATACATTATTAAATTTAGATAAAATTTTATTATCTAACTCTTTAGGGGTACAATTTATAGCAAGCTCTCTTTTTGTTTTAAGGCTCCCTACAGTATTATAACTTAATACTCCCTCACCCTCTTTACCTCTTGAAACAAAATATGGTATTCCACCTAACTCTTTTAAAGCATAATAAACTGCTTTACTTGATCCCCCTGTTCCAAATATATAGCACTCTTTACCATCTAAATTGATATTCGTCTCTTTTAAAGTTTCAACAATACCGTAATAATCTGTATTATATCCTACTAAATTTCCATTTTCAATTTTTATTGTATTTATTGCTCCTATCTTTTGGGAGATTTCATCTAATCTATCCACATATTTTATGATTTTTTCTTTATATGGTATCGTTATGTTTATCCCCGATAACTCCCCACTCTTGAGCATATTGATAACTTCATTTAAAGCACTCTCTTCATCTGCTTTTAAAGCTGCATCTAAAAGAGTGTACTCCCCATCTATATGCAGTTTTTCAAAAATTATCTTATGCAGTTTTGGAGATAGGCTATACTGTATATTAAAACCTAATAATCCATACTTTTTTTTATTTTTATTCATATACATTTCCTTTTTTATCTCATTTATGTATACTCTTATCTTAGAAAGTAAAGACCCCCTACATTAAAATCTTAATTCTAAGCTTTATCTAGGGGGGAGTTTACTATTATTATTTTACAACGATATTAACAATCTTTCCAGGAACAGTAATTATTTTAGCCACACTCTTCCCTTCTATATGTTTCACTACATTTTCATGCTCTAAAGCTAATCTTTCTAGCTCCTCTTTCCCTATACTTCTATCAACTTCTACTGTTCCTCTAACCTTTCCATTAACTTGAACAGCTATAATCAGTTCATCAGAGATAGTTAATTCCTCTTTATACTCTACCCATCCTTCATTATACAGTTCAGTTTTATTCCCCATAAGCTCCCATAATTCAGCACAGTAATGAGGAGCAAAAGGTGACAGCATTATTACAACTTTATTTAGAGTCTCCCCTAATACTTTTCTCGATCCCTCTACAGTTACATCAAAATTAGCTAAATAATCTTGGATCTCGTTTAACAGCTCCATATTAGCAGCTATTGCTGTATTAAAGTGGTAGTCATTCTCTATTGAATCTGTTACTTTCTTTATAGTTTGGTGAAGTTTCATAATTAATTTTTTATCATTTTTAGATATTTCAGAATAGTTAACCTCTCCAATTTCTATATTTTTAGAATTTTCATCAATTACTCTCCACAGTCTAGTCAAGAATCTTTGAGCACCAGCAAGCCCGTTCTCATTCCACTCCAACTCTTTTTCAGGTGGAGCAGCAAACATTATAAATAGTCTTGTAGTATCCGCTCCAAATTTTTTAATCATCTCTTCAGGATCTACACCGTTATTTTTAGATTTTGACATTTTTTCTACTTTTACTGCTAATTCTTCACCAGTAGTTTTAACAAAGGCTTGTTCCCCTTTTAACTCTACTTCATCAGCAAAAAGGTATCTATTTTCCTTTTCTGAGTAATATGAAGGTCCTAAAACCATCCCTTGAGTCAATAATCTTTTAAATGGCTCATTAGTTGAGATTAATCCTAAATCTCTCAATACTTTATGGAAAAATCTTGAGTATAAAAGGTGCATAACAGCATGCTCTATACCACCTATATATTGATCTACCGGTGACCAACCATCAGCTATCTCTTTTGCAAATGGTAGATCTGTGTTTTTAGGATCGCAATATCTTAAAAAATACCAAGATGAATCTACAAATGTATCCATTGTATCAGTATCTCTTCTTGATGGTTTTCCACACTTTGGACAAGGAACATTTTTAAAGCTGTCTGAAGTTTCTAGTGGGTTTCCAACTCCATTAAATTTTACATCCTCTGGAAGGATTACAGGAAGATTTTCATCCTTCTCCATAACAATACCACAGCACTCACAGTATACTGCAGGGATAGGAGTCCCCCAATATCTTTGTCTTGAAACTCCCCAGTCTTTTAATCTATATTTTGTAGTTCTTTTTCCATACCCTTTCTCTTCCACAAATAGAGCTATTTTATTTAAAGCATCTTTTGATGGAACACCGTTAAACTCTCCTGAGTTTGTCATTACACCTGTACCAACAAATGGATCTTTCATCTCAGCAGGGATCATTTTTATCTCTTGCTTTGTGTCTTTATCCACAGGGTTTATAACAACTTTCAATGGTAAATTATATTTTTTTGCAAAAGCTAAATCTCTATCGTCATGGCAAGGAACAGCCATTACAGCCCCTGTTCCATAGTTCATAAGAACATAATCTCCTATCCATAACTGAGATCTCTCTCCATTTACAGGGTTTATTACATGCCAACCTGTAAATACTCCATTTTTATCTTTTCCTTCTGCTGTTCTCTCTATCATATCAGTATTTTTCATAGCATCAATTGCTGGTTTTATAGATGGATTAACTCCTAAAATTTTAGCTACCATTGGGTGCTCTGGAGCTAAAACACAATAAGTAACTCCATAAATCGTATCTATTCTTGTTGTAAAAACAGGCAACTCTTCCCCTGTCTCTTCTACTTTAAAATTAAGCTCCGTTCCAAAAGATTTTCCAATCCAGTTTTTCTGCATTGTTAATACTTTCTCTGGCCACCCCTCTTTTAATTCATTATGTCCTGTTAAAAGCTCCTCAGAATAATCAGTTATTTTAAAGAACCACTGCTCTAACTCTTTTTGAACTACAGGAGTTTTTGAGTGTCTCCAACACATCCCATCTTCAACCTGTTCATTAGCTAAAACAGTATTACATTCAGGACACCAGTTTACAAAAGAGGATTTTTTATATACTAACCCTTTTTCATACATTCTTTTAAATATCCACTGATTCCATTTATAGTAATCCGGCTTATAAGAAGCAATCTCTCTATCCCAATCATAAGATAAACCTAATAATTTAAGCTGTCTCTTCATATTTTCAATATTTGAAGTAGTCCATACTGCAGGGTGTGCTCCATTTTGAATTGCAGCATTCTCTGCTGGCAGTCCAAAAGAATCCCATCCCATTGGATGAAGGACATTAAACCCTTTCATTTTTTTATATCTTGCAATTACATCCCCTATTGTATAGTTTCTTGCATGTCCTACGTGAAGTTTTCCTGAAGGGTATGGCAGCATCTCTAATAAATAGTAGTTCTCTTTCCCTTGAATTTTATCTAAAGTTTTAAATATATTATTTTGTTCCCATTTTTGTTGCCATTTTGATTCTATATCTTTAAAATTATATTCAGACATTTTCTCTTCTCCCCTTTACTTAGTAATAACTATACCATTCATGACTTTTTCTTTTTATTCTCTGAATTGTATTATCTATAGTTTTTAAGCTTTTATTTAATCTTTCAGCAATCTCTCTATATGTATACCCTTTTATCAATAATAAAAAAACTTCTCTTTCACTAGCACTAAACTTTTCTTTAGAAAATCTATCTAAATCTGTCACTTTCTCCTTAGATAAGATTATCTCTTCAGGAGTGTAATGTATATATGAATGCATCCCTTTTGCATAAGATACTTCTTTTCCGTCATCATTTTCAAGAAAATTTCCTGAAGCTGAGTTCAAAGCTATATTTTTTTGTGCATTGGATGATTTAATCGCTGTTATTAATTGTCTTTTTATACATAATGTAGCAAAAGTTTTGAATGAAGCATTTTTCGTTTCATCAAAGGCTTTGATAGCTTTTATTAACCCTATCATCCCCTCTTGAAGAAGATCATCTTGATCTGCACCTATTAAAAAATAATTTCTAGAGTTTAAGAATATCAATTTTTTATAATTTTTTAAAATTAGATTTAAAGACTCTTGGTCCCCTTGTTGAGCTTTAATTATATTATCATTAGTTATCAATTCTACAGACATTTTTCACCCATCCTAAAAAATTTAATTAACTGATTTTGATATCTCAGAAAGAATTATTCCCCCTGCCACAGATACATTCAATGAATTTATTTTTCCATGCATCGGTATTTTTACCAAAACATCGCAAGTATCTTTTACTCTTTTTCTTATTCCAAACCCTTCACTTCCCATAACTAATGCTGTAAATTTAGGATAGCTCTCTTCGTAATAGTACTTTTCTCCATCTCCCTCTGCACCATATATCCAGAACCCTAATTTTTTAAGTTTTTCTAAAACATCAGCTATGTTTGTTACTTTAACAATATCCACATACTCTATTGCTCCAGTAGATGTTTTTATAACTGTCTCATTTATTTTTACTGCGTTTCTTTCAGGTATTATAATCCCTTTTACTCCAAATATCTCTGCACTTCTTATTAAAGCACCAAAATTTCTGGGATCCTGTATACCATCTAAAACCAGCACTATGGCTTTATCTGATCTAGCAAGTTTTTCAAAGAACTCTCCAATCTCTACATAGTAATCATGCTCTATTACAATAGCTTCTACACCTTGAGAGTTCTCTCTTTTTTTATCAGTTAAATATATCTTAATGTTTCTTTGAGAAGCTAGTTGCTTTATTAACTGAACTTTTTCATCTTTTAACCCTTTATACAGCTCTATTTTCTCTATCTCTTTATCTTTATTTTGTAATACTTCTATTACTGGATTTAACCCTATTATGCTCTCCAATTATTTCCCCCATTATAAACTAACTTTTATTCTTTCGATGTCAGCCCCTATATTTTTCAACTTCTCCACAAGAGACTCGTAACCTCTATCCACGTGATATACTCTGTTTACTATTGTTACTTCTTCACTTTTAAGTCCTGCAAGTATAAGAGAGGCTCCTGCTCTTAAATCACTGGCCATAACCTCACTGGCTGAAAAATTATCTACACCCTCTATCAGTGCTATATGGCTATTTATAGATATTTTAGCTCCCATTCTGTTAAGCTCAGGTACATGCATAAATCTATTTTCAAATATTGTTTCTCTTATCTCACTAACACCTTTAACTAAGCACATAAGTGTCATCATAGGTGACTGCAGATCTGTTGGAAAACCAGGGTGTGGCATTGTTGTTACTTTTACCGGTTTTAAATCTTTTAGCTTAGATGTTACTCTAAATATATTATTTTCATCGTAGTGATAAGTTACTCCCATCTCCTCTAACTTAGATAAAAATGCTTCTGAATGGTCTTTTACAACCCCTTTTATACCTATTTTCCCATCAAACATAATTGATGCTATTATAAAAGTTCCTGCTACAATTCTATCTGGAATAATTGAATACTCCCCTGGTGTTAATTTTTTAACACCCTGTATAGTAAGCTTATCTGTTCCCACTCCGTTAATTTTTGCACCCATAGAGTTTAAAAAGTTGCACAGATCTTCAACTTCAGGTTCTCTTGCCACATTATTTAAAATACTAACTCCATCCCCCTTCACTGCTGCCATTACTAAATTTTCTGTAGCTCCAACAGAGGGAAAATCCATAGTGAACTCTCCTGAGATCCCATTTTTTGCTTTAGCATAAATATATCCATGCTCAGTTTTTATATCAATTCCTAATTTTTCAAACCCTTTTAAGTGCAGGTCTACAGGTCTTGCCCCTATTGTGCACCCACCTGGTAATGATACTATCCCTTCTCTAGCATGGGCTAACATTCCCCCCATAACTAAAAATGATGCTCTCATCTTCTTTACTAAATCATAAGAAGCTTTTAAATTTGTTAACCCTGTATTAACTACCTCATATGTATTTTTTTCGATTTTAGTTATTTTAAGACCTAGACTTCCTAAAAGTTCAACTGAAGTATCTATATCCATCAGTTCTGGGACATTTTTTAAAATATAAGTCCCTTTCTCTATAAGAGTTGCTACAAATATTGGTAACGCAGCATTTTTTGCTCCTCCAACCTCTAATATCCCTTCTAAATCTTTTTTACCTTGTATTTTAAATGCTGATACCATTATCTCTCCTTATAACATACTATTTATCTTTTTTTTCATCTTCACAGATAGGGCAGACAGTTCCAAATAATACATCAGAAATTCCAAATTTTTGGAAACTTCCTTTATATACTGGAAACTTTTCTTCCACTAATTTATAATGCTTTTTACAGATTTTTTTTCCTATATGTTTTGAATAATAAGGTTTTAACCCTCTATTTTCAAACTCTTTTCCTACTGCATCTATTCCTAAATCTATATTTTCATTTTCTAAATCGTCTTTAGATATAACAACAAGACCTATATCCCCCATTAGCGTAGATGTATCTATTAATATATATTTTTTTCCAAGTTTTTCAGCCACAGCTATATAAGGTTTTAAATATTTAAGTTCAATATCTCTTCTCATTTTTATTGCTATGGCATCTGGTTCATGTAGAGCTTCCACCACTTCTGGGTATACATAATCAGACTCAACTTCCTCTTTATTCAAAGAGACTATTACCCTCTCTTTAAACTCCTGTAAATAATATTCTCTCTCTAATTGCTTTTTTATGAAGTTATCTCTAACCTCTTCTTTTTTAGATGTAATATTAGTCACTTTTCCTCCACATAAACTTTTTTATTTTCACGCTAATTTTTTTATGTTTCTCTGTATTATAGTTAAAAAATATTATATCATACTTTTTGCCCATTTTCCAAGAATTTTTCCCTACATTTTTAATCGTTTCACTTTAAATAACTCTATAATTATTAGGAATTGAATACTTTAACTTTTTTATATTTTATTTTTTTAAAAAATGATATAATCAGTATAAAAAATCTTCATAAAAAGGTGAACTTTATGTATAAATTAAAAATTTTTTTTCTCTCCCTTCTAGTAGCAGCAAATATTTTTGCAAGCAACATAACTGTAAAAGGGATATTGAAATTAGAAGATACAAATTTAGGTGCAGTTAAAATAAACTTTATAGACAGCCAAAATAATATTTTTTCAACTGAAACAGATATTTATGGTGAATTTAAAATCCAATTGAAAAATGCTAAATATAGAGTGGCCATTGCTAACTATGGGTATGTTTTGAATAAAGAAAATGATATTCTCTACGATTTTTCTGATTCCAATAAACCGTATTTTTTAATATTAAATGCCCATGAAAAATTTGCAATAGTATCAGGTAAAGTTGTAGATAATAATCTAGATCCAATCCTTAATTCTAAAGTTAATATCAAAATCTTTAATGATGTTTTTGAGAGTTCCACTGATCAGTTTGGAAACTTCTCTTTCACTATTCAGCCTGGAATATTTACACTGACAGCTGAATACCCTGGTTTTGCTTCTAAAAGTATTGTTAAAAAAATCAGCAAAGCATCTTCTGTTACTAACATTACTTTAGTTTTATTCCCTATTCAGTATAAAATATCAGGTATTGTCACTAATGGAGTTCGTGCTTTGCCTAATATCCCTATTTTGCTCTATGATCATAATGGAGAGTTATTTAAAAAAGTAACCTCTTCGGAAAATGGTTATTATGAGTTTATTAATTTAAACAGCCTCAGCAATTTTTACATGATAGTTGATACTGAAAAATATAAAAAATACAGTTCAGAAGATATTTACCTTCTAAAAGATATGACAGATAACTCTATTATATTGAAATCCACTGACTCCACTGAAGAGGATATACAAATTGAAGTAATCGAAGTAAAAGAGTAAACAAAAAGGGTGCGGCTGCACCCTTTTTTTTATAGATTATAGAAAGCTTTATAAGTCCTGTATGTCTCATAAATATCTAATTTTGAAGCAAGTTCAAATGGAGCATGCATAGATAGAAGTGCTGGACCTACATCTACTGTCTTTATCCCTTTTTGAGCCAAAAACATTGCAACTGTTCCACCTCCACCTTCATCAACTTTTCCTAACTCTCCAGTCTGCCACTTTATTTCAGCCTTATTCAGCATATTTCTAATCTCTGCAACATACTCTGCATCTGCATCATTTGTTCCTGATTTCCCTCTTGATCCTGTATATTTAGTTACTACAATTCCATAACCAATTGAAGCCGCATTTTGTGATTCATGAACTGAACTAAAAATAGGGTCTACAGCTGCGTTTACATCTGAAGACAACGCTCTTGAATTCCATAAACATCTTCTTAAATCTAAATCAGAGTAATTTTCTTTAACTTTTGAGATTATATCACCTGTAAAATATTCAAGGTATCCTGATTGTAGTCCTGTAGAACCGTTAGACCCTGTCTCCTCTTTATCAGCTAAAAAGCAGATAGCTGTATTTTTAGGAGTAGTTTCCAGCTCTAAAATCGCTTTCATAGATGTATAACCGCAAACTCTATCATCATGCCCATAAGCTCCAACTACACCTCTGTCAATCCCTACATCTCTAGCTTTACCTGCTGGAACTAATTGAATTTCAGCAGAGATAAAATCCTCTTCAACTATTCCATAAGCTTCATTAAGCTTTTGTAAAACATTATATTTTACTAAATCTTTAATCTCTTTATCTAATGTTGTAGA
>JAGNZR010000008.1:20774-53218 GCA_017984315.1 Fusobacteriaceae bacterium
TTTTTCTCTCTTCAGAGACTGATTTCCATCCATTCTCTTTTTTATAAAGCATACTCTACTCCTTTGAATATTTTATTTTTATCTTTTATTCTTTATTTTTTTAATCTATCATTAAGTTTTTTTGCTAACTCTTCATATCCAGATTTTCCTAAAAGAGCAAACATATTTTTTTTGTAAGCTTCAACACCAGGCTGGTCAAAAGGGTTAACCCCTAATAAATAACCACTCACTCCACAACATTTCATGAAGAAGTAAAACAGATACCCTAAGTGATAAGGGGTAGCTTTAGGTATTGAAATCTCTAAATTTGGAACTCCCCCATCTACATGAGCTAATATAGTCCCTTCTGCTGCTTTTTTATTAACAAAAGCAAAATTCTTTCCAGCAAGATAGTTTAAACCATCTAAATCATCTTTTTCCCTCTCAATCACTATATCTTTATCTACATTTTCAATGTGAATAACAGTTTCAAATAAAAATCTTTTTCCCTCTTGAATATATTGTCCCATAGAGTGTAAATCAGTACTAAAATCCACTGCTGCTGGAAATATCCCTTTTCCATCCTTACCCTCTGACTCTCCAAAGAGTTGTTTCCACCATTCAGATACATAATGTAATCTTGGTTCGTAATTTACTAAAAGCTCTACATCTTTTCCTTTTCTATTCAGTATATTTCTTACGGCTGCATATTTGTAACAATCATTTTCTTTAAACTCTTTAGAGAATTCTTTTGCAGCATCTTGAGCTCCTAACATTAGCTCCTCTATATCTATCCCTGCCACAGCTATTGGAAGCAGTCCTACTGGAGTAAGAACAGAAAATCTTCCCCCTACATCATCAGGGATTACGAAACTCTCATACCCCTCTTCATCTACTAATTTTTTTAGTGCCCCTCTTGATTTATCTGTTGTAGCAAAAATTCTAGCTCTAGCGCCCTCTTTACCATATTTTTTTTCCATATGATTTTTTAATACTCTAAATGCTAAAGCTGGTTCAGTTGTTGTTCCAGATTTTGAAATTACATTAATTGAATACTCTTTATCTCCTAAAAGATCTAAAAGGTCTGTTAAATATGTTCCTGAAATATTTTGTCCAACAAAAATTATTTTTGGTGTAGCTCTTTTCTCTTTTTCCAAGTTGTTATAAAAAGTATGAGTTAAAAACTCTATAGCAGCTCTTGCTCCTAAATAAGATCCACCTATCCCAATTACTAATAAAATTTCAGAATCATTTTTTATCTTTTCAGCTGATTTTTGTACCCTTTTAAACTCCTCTTTATCATAATTTTTATGAAAGTCCAGCCACCCTAAAAATTCATTTCCATTTCCTGTCTTTTCCTCTAACATCTTAGCTGCTAAAGCCACTTGGGGCTCCATTGATGATAATTCAATCTCATTTATAAAATTTAGTGCATTTTGATAATTAAACTTTAATCTTTCCATTAGCATCTCCTCTTAACTATCTTTTTCTAATTTTTCAACCCTTTTTAATAAATCATCTATTATCTTCTGCTGCTTATCTATTGTTGTTTTCATTAACTGAACCGTTTCATTTAAATTTTCTATTTTAGCATTAAAAGTATCTGTATCAAACCCTATTTTACTTAATTCTACAGCAAACTCTGACACTAATTTTTCCAGTACAAGTAAATCATTTTTATTAGCTTTTTCTAATTGAACCTTATTTAATAGTTTTCCTAAACTATATGCAAAATCATACCTTTTTAAATTTGAATCCCCTCTGAAAGAGTAACTATCCTGTTCTAAAACTCCCTCTTCAACTAAAAATTTCACAGAATCGTAAGCCCAATGATCTTTAGGAAGATCCTCATACTCTACAGCACTAAAAGCCAAAGAGGACAGCAGTATATATATTGGCAAAAACCTTTTTATCATATTACTCTTCACCACCCCATATTTCTACAATATACACCCTTTAATATAATTCAGTATATTACAAAAGGATGATTATCTCAATATTTTTATATATAAATAAAAAAATCTACTCCAAAGAGTAGATTGAATTTTTGAATTTTCATATTAAGTTGGCTGGGCTGGCTGGATTCGAACCAACGCATGTCGGAGTCAAAGTCCGATGCCTTACCGCTTGGCGACAGCCCAACAACTTTTCTATAGTATCATAGTCTTTCTCTTAAGTCAACAATAAAAATTAAATTTTTATTTTTTTATAGAATGTATTACTACTCCCCTTTATTAGTTACATTGTTTTTTAAAGCTTCTTCATAAGCTTTAATTACTATTTCACTAATTTCTGCTCTTAACTCTTGCTTAATGGGGTGTGCTATATCTTTAAACTCCCCATTCGCCATTTTTTTACACGGCATAGCAACAAATATCCCTTTTTGTCCAGAAACAACTTTTAACCCATGAACAACAAAAGCGTCTTCAAAAGTTATATCTGCATATGCTTTTAACTTTTCATTTTCCAATTCAGTTTTATTGATTAGTCTAACCCTCACATCTGTAATCCTCATTTCTCTCCAAGCCCCCTGTTTTGTTTATCCAAGAAATTTAGACATATATATTTTACACTCTTTGAACTCCTGCTTTAGTTTATTGTAGATGGATAAACTATCTTTTTCATCTACAAATGTAAAATATGTGCTCCCACTTCCTGACATATAAAAGTTTTGATTTTGAAAAGATTGGAGCTTACTTCTGAATTTTTTTATCTCTTCATTTTCAGTTAATAAAGCTATCTCCAATTGATTTTCAATTCCATGTTTAGTTTTATACAAATTATTTTCAAAAAGTCCTTCAATTATTTTTAAAATATTCGCTTTTTTATCTTTTTGTTCACTATTTAACGAATCACATAGTTTAAAAGCAACTGGAGTAGATACTCCAAAGGGGGGTTTTATTAAAATAATATTACTTTTCAAATTATTTTCAAAACTTTCAATCTCCTCTCCAATCCCTTTTACCCTTGAACTTTTATTAATTATGAAAAACGGGATATCTGCTCCTATATTTTTTGAAAATGATATTAGCTCCTCACAAGAAAAGATATTCCCATGGTAGTTGTTTAACTCTTTTAAGAAAAAAGCACCATTAGAACTTCCCCCTCCAAGTCCAGCTTCAGAAGGGATATTTTTCTCTAAATACACCTCTATCTCTTCAGGTTTAATACCGCTTTTTTTATAAAAGGCTGTATATACTTTATAAAGTATATTTCTTTCATCTGTGGGGATATTTTTCTCTTCAGTAAATATTTTAAGGTCACCTTTTTTCTCTTTAAAATCAATGACTAATTTATCAGACAGATCTATAGGCACAACTACCATATCAAGAAGGTGATACCCGTTATCTAAAACCCCCTCCACATTTAAACCTATATTTATCTTAGCATTTGATTTTATCTCTTTTATCATGAGAAGATCTCCTCCTCAACTGATAAATCTATTTTTATATCCATCCCTTTTACTTCTAAAATTTTTATCAGATCGTTTGCTTTATCTTTAGGAACATTTCCCTCAGGAACCTCTAATACCTCAAATTTAAAATATTTATCGTAATATTCTAATTCTAATATATTCCCAACTTTTATCTCTGTGCTGGCTTTAGCAACTTTCCCATTTATTTTAGCTTTTCCACCATCCACAACGATTTTTGCTATAGGTCTTCTTTTTATAATTCTGCTGACTTTTAAAAACTTATCTATCCTCATATTATCTCTCCGTATTTTTATTTTCTAATCCTCTAAGGATTTTGCTTCTTTCCATTTCTCTTCCATAACTTCAATAGAGCTTTCATTTATATCACAAACAGACTCTACATATCTGAACCTTTTTTCAAACTTTTTATTTGTCTTATTTAAAATATCCGAAGCGCTATACCCTAAGTAGTTTGAAAGGTTGATTAAAGAGAATATAAGGTCCCCTAACTCCTCTTGAACTTTTTCCTTTTCATCTCCATGAATAACCTCTTTTAACTCTTGTATCTCCTCTTGCACTTTATCTAAAACACCATCTACACTCTCCCAGTCAAATCCAACAGCTGTAACTTTTTTAATTATCTTCTCTGATCTTAGCATAGCTGGAAAAGTTTTAGGTATCCCATCTAATATAGAGATTCTGTCTCTATGCTCTTTCTCTTGCTTTTTTATCTTATCCCATTGAACTTTAACCTCTTCTGAAGTCAAATTATTTTGATCACCAAAAATATGTGGGTGTCTTCTAACTAGTTTGTCGTATAGTTTTTCTATAACTCCATCTATATTAAACTCCCCTTTTTCCTGACAGATTTGAGATTGAAAAACTATATTTAAAAGAAGATCTCCTAACTCCCCTTTTAGCTCCTCTCCACCTATATCCATAGCTTCTAATGTTTCATAGCTCTCTTCTAGGAGATACTCTTTTAAAGAGTGTATAGTTTGCTTTTTATCCCAAGAGCACCCATTTTCACTTCTTAGCACTCTCATCAATTCAACAAGTTCATAAAAACCTTTCTTTTCCAAATTTACTCCCCCTCTATATCCCTTTATAGTACTCAAAAAACTCCTCTATCTCACCATAATACTCAATTGCATTTTCATTCTTTATATATTTTATCTTACCTTTTTGTAAAAGTTCCATTATCTTTTCTATTTTTACATTACTTCCTATAAATTTAATATAAAAATTACCATCACACTCTTTTACCTCCTGCACACTTTCAACAGCAGATAAAATTCTTATTCGTTCAGCTCTGAAATAATTTTTTGCAACTTTAGGCATCTTTCCAAATCTATCAATAACCTCTTTTTCTAACTCCTGTAGCTCTCCTAAATTATTTGAGCCTGCAGCTCTTTTATAAATGCTTACCCTCTCTATTTTATTCATATACTCTTCAGGTATGAATCTATCCTCTTTTAACTCTACAACAAATTCTGAAATAGGTTTTATATAATCCCCTTTTAATTTAGCTATCTCTTCCTGCAGCAATTTCATATATAAAGAGTACCCTAAAACCTCTAAAGCTCCATGCTGTTTCTCTCCTAAAATTTCCCCTGCTCCTCTTATTCTCATATCTTCTAAAGAGAGATGAAACCCTCCCCCTGTTGAGATATCTTCTAGGCTACGCATAGATTGCTCTCTCTCTTTAACTTTACTTTTATTCTCTTTCTTACTATCAATAATAAAATAACAGTACCCTTGTTCTGACCCTCTTCCAACCCTTCCACGGAGTTGATACATTTGGGATAACCCTAATTTATCAATCCCCTCTATTATAATAGTGTTTGCATTCTCTATATCTATCCCATTCTCTATAATAGTTGTTGTAAGTAAGATATCAATCTCTCCATTTTCAAAAGAGCTCAGTCTCTCTTTAATCTCCCTTGGCTGCATCTGTCCATGAATAGATACAATTTTTATAAAATTAGGGATTAAACCTCTTATCTCTTTCTCCTTTTTATCCATATTTTTTACAGAGTTATAAAGATAGAATGACTGCCCCTCTCTAGCATACTCCTTCATTATTGCATCTTTTATATATTTTTCCTCTTTCTCTATATATTGATCTTTAATTGGAACCCTGTTTGGAGGCAACGTTTCTATAATAGATATATCCCTTATTCCAAGGAGTGCTAAATTCAAAGTTCTAGGTATAGGAGTAGCTGTTAAAGTGAGCATATCTACATTATCTTTTAAATGTTTCAGTTTCTCTTTAGCTTTTACTCCAAACTTCTGCTCTTCATCTATTATTACAATACCTAAATCTTTAAATTTTATCTCCTCTGCCAGAACTTTATGAGTACCGATAACTATATCTATAGAGCCGTTAGATACCCTTCTTATTATATCATTTTGCTCTTTTTCTGTTTTTACTCTACTTAAGAGTTCAACTGTAAAAGGGTAATTTTTAAACCTCTCTTTTACTCTTTCATAATGCTGTTGTGCTAAAACTGTTGTTGGAACCATTATAACTACCTGCTTTTCATCATTTATAGCTTTAAACGCTGCTCTTATAGCTACCTCTGTTTTCCCGCACCCAACATCTCCACAAATAATCCTATCCATAACTTTCTCAGATTCCATATCTTTTTTTACATCATCTATTGCTTTCACTTGATCTCTTGTCAATGTATATGGAAAACTCTCTTCAAACTCCTCTTGCAGCAGATTGTCTTTAGAAAATTTAAACCCTTTATTTGTCATCCTTTTAATCTGAATCTCTATAATTTCATGAGCAAAAGCTGCAATCTCCTCTTCTAATTTCTCCCTTTTTCTTTTGAACCCTTTTCTACCTAATCTATAAATTTCAGGCTCTTGTCCCGGTTCTAAAATATATTTTTCAATTCTGTCTAAATTACTAGTAGAAACAAAAAGTTTATCTTCATCGGCGTATTTTATCTCTAAATACTCTTGACCGTTTATAATGCTTAACCCTTTATATATCCCAAGCCCAAAAGACTCATGAATCAAGTAGTCCCCTTCTTTTATTTCGGATATATTTGTATGTTTTATTATTTTATTAGATTTTTTTTCTCTTTTTACTCTTATCCCTTTTAACTCTCTATCAGTTAAATACAACACTCCATTATTTTCAAACCCTTCATATAACGGATAATGGTAATACTCTATATTGGAATAATCATTGAATATATCTAAATATCTTCGATCTTCATCACTGCATATAACTATCTTTTTTTTATGGGATATTTTTTTTATCTCTTCATAATCTTGATATCTCTGTACCTCACTGTTTGTGAATATCTGGTTATTTATCTCTTTAAATCCTAATACCCCATTGTAAAAACAGTTTTTTAATCTTTCAACATCATCTGGAGGGCTGCTTTCTATAATCTCTTTCAGTTTATATTCCAGAACCTCCCTGTTTTCTAAAAAAAGTTCTACATCTAAGGATTTACCCTTATTTTCAGCATCTCTAAAATGCTCTAAAAAGTTTTCTATACTGTCTTTATTATTATCTATATACACATTTACCTTATCTATTTTTTCAATACTCTTTTGAGTATCTATATTAAAATAAGTTACCCTTTCAACTTCATCATCAAAAAGCTCTACTCTTATAGGGTTTTCACTATTTATTGGAAAAAAATCAAAAATATCCCCTCTTATGGAATACTCTTCTCTTCCCTCTATTAAATAGTTTCTTTTGTACCCCTCTTTGTCAAAAAGCTCCACAATTTTTTTCAAATCAATTTTTTTATTATTTTCTATAAAAAAACTGTTTCCTGAATACCTATATTTCTTTAAAAAATAATCTAAAGTGATTAAAATTATGAATTTTTCTTTGTTTTTTATAGCCTCTTTTATTTTATAATTAAATTTTATATACTCTTCCTCTGTATTTTCCTCTTGTTTTATAATTTTTGTTTCTGTAAAATCTTTTAAACACCAATAATAATCGTTAAGATTTTTTTTGGAAGAACATAAATATACTAAATTTTTATCTGTTTTTTTTATAAAAAATGGGATCTCACCTCTATAAAAATTCATTCCATCTAATTTTAAATTTTCAAACATATTATCCTCCAAGTATATATCTATAACTATATTGACATTGTAGCTTTTAATTTTCAAACATATTATCCTCCAAGTATATATCTATAACTATATTGACATTGTAGCTTTTAATTTTAAAAAAATAAAGCACTCTTTTAATGTATAAACTATTCTAGAAAGCTTATTACTACCACTTGTCCAATCTCCCTTCTATTTATTGACTTTTTTTTATATTTGTGTGATAATTTAGGCATTAATATTGTATAATTTAGTTTTGATTTTCTCTGAAGGAGGGAACCTTTTAAATGAAAAAAGTTTTTTCATGTTTTTTGTTTTTTATGTATCTAACAACTTTCTTATTTTCTGCAGACACAGTTAATATCCAAATATTAGGAACTAGCCAGTTAAATGAGAAATTTATGCCTTATAATTACGATACTGGTGTAGCTAACAGTAAAGGTAGTATGGTTCAACTTGCAACTCTGATTAGAAACCTGAAGAGCGAAAATAAGAATACACTGCTTTTTGATAGTGGTAATGCCACTTACAGCAATTGGTATGAACTGTTTTTAAATGATGATACCACTCCAGCTGTAGAGTATTTTAACTATACTAAATATGATGCCATTACCCCTGGAAATAAGGATTTTGACCATGGTATTGAGTTTTTTAATAAAATTTTCAAACCTTTTAATGGAGAAATAATACTTGCTAATTTGTATAAAAATGACAAAAGAGTTTATGAACCTTATAAAATTTTTAAAAAAGATGATGTAAAAATAGCTCTTATAGGAGTTATGACTCCATATATGAAAAAATTAGGTGAGGAATACACAGTCGTTAATCCCGCTGATGAAGTGGCAAAAGTTATAACTGAATTAAAAGGAAAAGCTGATATTATAATTGTCAGTGCTAATGTTAAATTGAATGATGAATATGGAACTCTAGGTTCTACAAGAGAGATTGCAAAAAAAAATCCTGAAGTTTCTATAATATTTGCAGGTTATGAACCTACTCTGATAAATGAAAGATCTGAATCTGGAGCTGTTCTTATAAACTCTGGAAAATTTGGTGAATATTTATCTAAAATTAATATAGTTTTAACTAAAAAAAATAACAATTGGATTATTAACGATAAGTCAAAAGATATAATCAGTGAAAACATTGCAGTGAAAGATACAACTCCTGATTTAGAGTTGGCAAATAGATTTGAAAAGTTTAACAATTTAGTCTTAAATGACACTCACAAAATAATAGGTGACCTTATTGGTGGAGATTTAGTAAGAGCTAATGATATATCTGAAATACCAATTGTACAGCTTGAGCCTACCCCTTTAGTTCAACTTATCAACGAAGTTCAAAGATACTATACTAAAGCGGATATCTCTTCAACACCAATTTTTAAAAATGATGCTAATATTTCAGAAGGTCCTATCAAAAAATCTGATATTGCTGCGATTTACAACTCTGATAATACTTTAAGAGCTTATAAATTTAACGGTGCTCAGTTAAAAAAATATATGGAGTGGTCAGCATCTTTTTACAATACTCTTAATCCAGAAGATTTAACAGTATCTTTTAATGAAAATATTAAAGGTTCTAATTATGATATATTTTCTGGAGTATACTATGAGATCAATTTATCTAACCCTTCTGGGATGAGAATTGAAAATTTAAGAAAATCTGATGGAACACCTGTTAAGGATACCGATATATTTACTGTTGCTATTAATGATTACAGAGCGGATTCAACTTTATTCTCTGAAAAAAATGGGTTATTTAAACCTGAAGAGGTACCCTTAGTTATTGATCTTTATAAAACTAGAGGAAATAAATCTAAAATACAAGAGCTTATTAAAGAGTATATCTCTACTGTTAAAGGTGGGGTCATCACTCCTGAAATGACTGAAAATTGGGAATTAACAGGGATCTCTTGGGATCCAGAACTACATTCAAAAGTTCTTGATTTAGTTGCAGAAAAAAAACTATCTATCCCTAAATCAGAAAATGGTAAGTCTAAAAACATAAAATCTATCACTATTAATGATTTAGAAAGCTTTGAAACTCCTCAACAGTAAAAAATTACAGTTGATATTTTCATAAAAAAAAGACTAATTGAAAAATCAGTCTTTTTTTGTATTATCTAATCTATTACAAATATTAAAGTTTCAAATATTAATCCCCACTGATAAATAAATTTAGCATGGGAAGAGGGTGTTCTCACGCATTTATGAGAAACAGGCTGAGTTCCTAAAGTTGGAGAAAATTCTATTATCTCTGTTTTAGGCAGATTTACAGGAACTCCATGAACGTATACCCCCCCTGTAAACCTACTTGCATAAGGAGCATACCCTTCTATCTCTGTTTCACTTCCATCTTTTAAATATTTCATTTTATCCACTTTACTTTGTAAAACATATGCCCCTATAGGTGTTATAAAGCTGTATGGAGGTTTATCTCTCCCTGTAGAAGCTGGATTTAAACTTCTTATTAACCAGCTATCTCCTGATTTTTCTAAAGTCATTATATTTTGATTTTTTCTGTCTATAAATATTACTTTATTGAATTTTTTTATATTTAATCCCCTAACATAATTCTTAGGAGCATAATACTCATCATTTAACTCTAAAAACTTTATTTTTATCCTATCACTATTCATATCTATATCTAAAATAGAGATTAACTCCCCGTCTAAAGCATACCTTACAGGTTGTAAATCATCTGAATTTTTATACAATGGAATCCCCTGATACCTTTTATTACCAAAAGCGTCATATGCAATCCCGTACTTATCTACAACCATTTCTGGAACTGCTGCTGGTTCACCATTTATATTTTTATAATTTCTTAAAACTCCTAATCTCTCCATACTAACAAGGGCTTCATTTTCAAATTGTGCCAACAGCTCCAATTTTTTATTTATCTTTTCTAATTGAAACTCTCTTTTTTCTTTTCCATAAGAGTATTTTATAGGGAGAGTATGCTGGTCATACTTTAACTCTTTATTTATTGTAACTGCATAACTTAAAACTGATATGAAAAATATAAAAATAAATTGTAAGACCAATCTCATAATTTGCCTCCAAAAAAATATAACCATTTACCTTTTTATAGATATTTTTTATTACTCATTAATTGTAGATTTTTCCAATATAGCTTTCAATATTAAAACTCCAGCCTCTATCTCTTCTAATGTTAAAGAGGAGAAGCTCAATCTAAATTTATTTTTTTCCCACTGCTCTGAAAAAAAGATGCTGCTGTTTAGCATATTTAAATTACTGCTTTTACATAATTCTATAAAAAGTTCTAAATCTATTTTATGAGAGAGGCTGACCCAGAGAAAAAATCCCCCTTTTGGTTTAAATAAAACCTCTATTTCTCTTATTCTTATTAGTTTTTTTAGTAAGTACTCCTGCTTCTCTTTCAATATATTTCTTATCTTTTCAGAATGAATTTTAAACTCTTCAGATTTTAAGAAGTTCTCTAGGATTTTTTGATTAAACCCTGTTGTTGTTGTCCCTAAACTATGTTTAATTAAAATCAGCTGCTTTAAATATTTTTTAGGACAAATAAGCATAGCAGTCTCTATTCCCGGCATAATTATCTTTGAAAAAGTTTTTAAATAAAATACTTTTTCACTGTTCCATTTATCAAAAGATTTTACAGGGACTGGTCTATCATCACCAAAATAAAAATCAGCAAAACTGTCATCCTCCACAATATAAAAATTATATTTTTCAGCTAACTCTACTATTTTCTGTTTTTTTTCATCACTCCATGTTATCCCTGTTGGGTTTTGAAAATTAAAAACCTCATAAATAAAAGAGATATTCACAGTTTTAAGCAGTGCTTCAAACTCCTCTAAATCCCACCCATCTTTTTTTTGATTAATAGTATATATATTACAATTTTTTTTAAAAAGATTTAAAGCATTTGGGTATGTTGCATTGGCTACAACGATATTAGGTCTGTTCTTTTGATGAAAAAAATTAATTATGGTATTCAGAGATTGTTGAGTTCCTGAAGTTATTATTATCTCTTCAGAATCTGTAAAAATATCATTTTTTTCAACACTGTCTGCTACGACCTTTCTTAAACTGTCTAACCCTTGAACATTTTGATATTCAAATATCCCCGGGTTATTAGCATCAAATATCTCATTTGCAAACCTCTTATATAAATCAAATGGAAAATAATCAGGAGAGAGTGTCCCTTTTGCAAAATTTATGTTATCTACACATTTTATCTGCCCTTCATAAAAATTATTTAAAATCGGTTTATTTTCTTCATTAGTTATTACATTATTTTTATTAGAAACAAAGCACCCTTTTCCAACTACTTTAGTTATATAGTTCTCACTTTCCAAAAGGTCGTAGGCTTGAATTACTGTATTTAAATTCACTTTAAATTTCATTGCTGTCTGCCTAATAGAAGGTAATTTTTCAGATTCTTTTAACTTATTGTTTAAAATCTCATATTTTATAATATTATATAATTGAAGATATAATTTTTCATCGCTTTCACGATCGAACTCTAAATGATATTTCATTTACCCTCCTTTTCCTAAATTTCTGTAAAAAACCGGAATATATGTTTTTTTTCGGTAATATTATCTTGGTTATTATACCATTTTTTTTCAAAAAAATCTTGTATTTTAATAAAATACGACACTCTTCTTAAATTGTTTTTTGTTTTTTATTTTTAATTAGTCATATACTTTCACTATTTTTTTTGATAAAATATTTTATAAAATAATTATTCATAAAGGAGTGCATTAATTGAAAAAAAAGATATTATCTTCATTTTTTTTTATCTCAATTTTAACATTAGCCTCTGTTAGCGAGAAAGATAGTGAAACTATTAATCTAAATAAATTTAAAAAAATAGAGGCGAAAACGGTGGTCTATACAAAAGACCCTGTTACTTTAAACACTAAATTCAATACAGATAGTGTGAGTATTGTAAAATATTATACTCCCCCTAAAGAGATGTTTAGGACAACATGGGTAGCCAGTGTTGAAAATCTTAATTTTCCTAAAGCTACAGTTATAAATGGAGAAAAAGTAATAAGAAATAGTGTAGAAGAATTGAAAAGCGACTGGATAAAGATATTAGATGTACATGAAAAACTTAACTTTAACGCTGTTATTTATCAAGTTAGTCCTACATTAGATGCTGTATACAAATCTAAAAACAGACCTTGGAGTCATGTCTTAACTGGAGAACAGGGTGTAGAACCTTATTGGGCAGATGATTTTGATCTTCTTCAATGGATGATTAATGAAACACATAAAAGAGGGATGGAGTTCCATGCCTGGTTTAATCCTTATAGAGTCACTCATGTAGGTCCTTCAAATGCCAGTTTTAAAACAGAGATTAATAAATTATCCAAAAACAATTTTGCAAGAAAAAATCCAGAACTTGTGTATATGTTTGATAATAAATTGTATTTAAATCCTGGTGAAGATAGAGTAATAAAGCATGTGACAGACACTATCTCTGAGTTTTTATCTGCTTATGATGTTGATGCTATCCACTTTGATGATTATTTTTATCCATATAAATCACAAAAAAATGGTAAAGAACTGTATTTTGGTGATAATTTTGAAGACAAAAAAACCTTTGCAAAAAATCCACATGGGTTTAGCTCTGTTGAAGATTGGAGAAGAGATAATGTTAACAGGCTAATACTCTCTGTTAAAAATACAATTGATGAATATAATAAAAAAAATAAAAGATCTGTTCAATGGGGGATTTCACCTTTCGGTATATGGGATCATAAAAAAAATACCCTTTATGGATCTGATACTCCAACAAGTGCCACAGCTTCTGCAAAAGATATATATGCCGATACAAGAAAATGGGTTATAAATGAGTATATCGACTATATTACTCCTCAAGTTTATTGGGAGTTTGACCAACCTGCTGCACCTTATGGTGAGATTACAAACTGGTGGGCAAAACAGATGCAAAATACTAGAACACAACTGTATATAGGACACTCTAGCTATAAGCACTCATTTTGTTTAAAAAACAGTAACTGGAAGAACTATGAAGAGATTCCTAATCAGATGAAATTTAATCAAAAATATGATGAGATTCAAGGAAGTGTATTCTTCGGATATAAAGATCTTGTTGCTGAAAATGATAAATATGACATAGTAACATCCACTAAAAATAAGCATATAACAATGCTAAAAGAAAAGTTTTTTTATACTAAAGCGCTGACTCCTGCTAAACCTTGGTTAGATAAAATGGAAACAGAGAGGATTAAATCTTTTAAAGTTATAAGAAATAAAAATGACTATTCAATCAGATTCAATGATAGTTTAAAGAACGATTCAAGGTTTTATGTAGTTTATATCTTCAATAATAAAAATTTAAATACTTCAGACCCTAAAAACATCTATAAAATTGTAGGAAGGGAGTATTCACAAGTAGGACAATCTATCTCAATAGATAAAAATCGATTAGCAAACAATGAATATATTGGAATCTCTATAAAAGATCGTTCTGGAGTTGAAACCCCTGTTAAAATAGTACATTTAAAGAATAAAATTTAGAAAGAGGCGAAATTTTTCGCCTCTTTCTTATAAAAAATATTTTATTTTGTAATTTGTGAGAATCTACCTGTAAAGAATCTTAAGAATTTAGCTTCATATTCAAACTTTAACCCTTTTATTTCATGTCTCTTCTCATAAAGCTCAATTATAGCCTCAGCAACATAATCTAAGTGTGCATAAGTGTATACTCTTCTAGGGATAGTAAGTCTTACTGTCTCTAATTTTGGATGGTGATGCTCACCAGTTTTGATATCTCTTCCTGCTGATACTATTCCTCTTTCCATTGTTCTAACTCCAGAGTTCTCATAGATAGCTGCTGCTAATGCTTGTGCCGGGAACTCTTCTTGATGTAAATGAGGTAAGAATGCTCTAGCGTCTAAGAATATTGCATGCCCTCCATAAGGTTTTATCATAGGGATCCCTGCAGCTTCTAATTTTTCTCCTAAATATCTGATTTGGTTTACTCTATGGCTTATATAGTTATAGTTTACAGCTTCTCTTAAACCTATAGCCATAGCTTCCATATCTCTTCCTGCAAGTCCTCCATAAGAAGGCATCCCTTCAAATTGAACTACAGTTGCTGTAGATTGAAGATATAAATCGTGGTCGTTCATACATAAGAATCCACCGATATTAGTTAAACAGTCTTTTTTACCACTCATTGTACAACCATCACCATATGAGAACATCTCTTTTACTATAGCTTTTATAGTTTTATCTTGGTATCCTGGCTCTCTCTCTTTAATAAAGTAAGCATTTTCAACGCATCTTGTTGCATCAAACATAACTTTTATTCCGTTTTTATGAGCTAGTTCTGATACATCTTTGATGTTTTGCATAGAAACAGGTTGCCCTCCAGCTAAGTTAACTGTTACTGCTAAACAGATATAAGGTATTTTTTCTGCTCCAACTTCATCAATAAGTGCTTGGAATTTTTTAAGATCTACATTTCCTTTGAAAGGTACATCATCTCTATCTGGTTGGTGAGCTTCATCAATAACAACATCTCTAAATGTAGCTCCATTTCTCTCTTGGTGGAATCTTGTTGTTGTAAAATACATATTTCCTGGAACATAATCTCCTGGTTTTATTGTGATTGTAGATAAAATATTTTCTGCTCCTCTACCTTGATGTGTAGGAACAACATATTTAAATCCAAATATGTCTCTTACAGTAGATTCTAAATTATAAAAGTTTTTAGAACCAGCATAAGCCTCATCTCCAACCATCATTCCAGCCCATTGACGGTCACTCATAGCATTTGTACCTGAATCTGTTAAAAGGTCAATATAGCACTCCTCTGATTTTAATAAAAAAGTATTGAATCCAGCAGTTCTAATCGCTTCTGATCTCTCTTCTTGAGTTAATTCTCCCATGTGTTCTACTACTTTAATTCTGTAAGGCTCTGGCATAAATTTTGACATTTTTTAATTCCTCCCTGAGTTTTTTAGTTTAATTTTAGTTTATTTAGTATTATTTTAATTCATAAAATAAAAAAAAACAACCCCATACGTATATTAAGTGTAGTATAACAGTTTGTATTTTTTTAATATAAAAAAAAAGGGATTTTGTAGTTTAATCCACTACAAAATCCCACTGCTTTATTCAAATTATCATTACCCCTTGGAAAAGAATTAATTAAAACTGTAATTTTTTCTTATTTAACTTTTCAACACGAGTAGCTTCTCCACCAACTAATTCAGGGATAGCTTTATTTTTTTTTTTTTCTTTAATATAACTTTGAGCTGCTGCAACTATTGCAACTAAAACTCTGAATGGTGAACAGCTTACATAGTCTAATTTTAAACTTTCGAAGAACTCAATACTTCTAGGATCTCCACCGTGCTCTCCACAAATCCCTATTTCTAAATCAGGGTTTCCTTTTCTTCCAAGCTCTACACCCATTTTAACAAGTTTCCCTACACCTCTTGTATCTATTGTAGAGAATGGTTCAAACTTTAAAATACCTTTATCATTATAGTCACCTATGAATTTAACAGAGTCATCTCTAGAAAGTCCCATAGTCATCTGAGTTAAATCGTTAGTTCCAAAAGAGAAGAACTCAGCTTCTGCACCTATTTCGTCAGCCAATAGACATGCTCTTGGTACTTCCATCATAGTTCCAATTTTATAGTCTATTCTCATTCCATACTCTGTAAACACTTTCTCAATCTCTTCTTTTATATTATCTCTGATATATTTAAACTCTGTTACACCAAAGATAAGTGGAATCATGATTTCTGGCTGAACTTTAAACCCTTGCTGATGACACTCAATAGCAGCCTCTATTAAAGCTCTACTTTGTGAATTGTATAACTCAGGGTAAGTCACTGCAAGACGGCATCCTCTATGTCCTAACATTGGGTTTTCATCTTTTAAGTTTCTTATTCTTCTCTCAATCTCTTCCATAGAGATCCCTAAGATTTCTGCCATTTTTATTTCATCTTTTTTCTCTCTTGGTAAGAATTCATGTAAAGGTGGATCTAAAAGTCTAACTATTACAACTTCATCCCCTACAATTTTTAAAATATTGAAGAAGTCCTCTTTTTGCATTACATATAGTTTATGTAGCGCTTTTTCTCTTTCCTCTTTATCTTCACTTAAAATCATCCCTCTGATTGTCCAGATTTTATCCTCTTGGAAGAACATATGCTCAGTTCTGCAAAGTCCTATACCTTGTGCACCAAATGATTTTCCGATTTCAGCATCTACAACTGTATCTGCATTCATTCTTACACCTAATCTCTTGTACTCTTTGCACCAAGAGATAAATCTTTTTAAATTGTCATCAAATTTTGGCTCTGTAAGTAAAACTTTTCCTAAGAAGATCTCTCCAGTGTATCCACTAATAGAGATAAAGTCTCCCTCTTTAACTATATGTCCACCAATTTTCATCTCTCTTCTGATGTCATCTATTTCAATCTCTCCACAACCTGTAACGCAGCATTTACCCATTCCTCTTGCAACAACTGCTCCGTGAGATGTAGCTCCCCCTTTTACAGTAACGATACCTTGAGCTAAACTAATCCCTTTAATATCTTCTGGAGATGTCTCCTCTCTAACAAGGATTGTATTCTCTTTAACTTTTACTCTTTCAGAAGCCAGTACAACTCTACCTATAGCAACTCCTGCTGATCCTGGCAGACCTTTTCCAAGAAGTACAGCCTCTTTAACTGCTTCCTCATCAAAATCTCCATTTAGAAGTTGAGGTATAAGTCCTGCATCAACTTTTAATATTGCTTCCTCTTTAGTTATTAATCCTTCATCATGCATATCTATAGCAATTTTTATAGCTGCATAAGGTGATCTTTTTCCATTTCTTGTTTGTAAAATATATAATTTCCCATCCTCAATAGTAAACTCTATATCCTGCATATCTTTGTAATCTTTTTCTAAAAGATTAGCTATTCTAATAAATTCGTCATAAACTACAGGAAGCACATCATTAAGTCTAGCGATTGGCTCAGGAGTTCTTATTCCTGCAACAATATCCTCACCTTGAGCTTGTAATAAATACTCTCCGAAAACTTCTCTTGTTCCGCTTGAAGGATTTCTTGAGAAAGCAACACCCGTTCCTGAAATTTCATTAAGGTTTCCAAAAACCATCTCTTGAACAACAACTGCAGTTCCCATATTGTCTTCAATATGATTTAATCTTCTATATGTGATAGCTCTTTCATTATTCCAAGAGTTAAATATTGCATCTATTGCCATGAAAAGTTGCTCTTGTGGAGTTTCAGGGAAATCTGATCCATGCTCAATTCTATAAAAATTTTTGAACTCAGCTATAACTTTCTTATCTAACTCCTGTTGTGATAGCCCTTTGTTATTTTCAATTATTGAGTTTCTTAAAGCTACAAATTTGTTCTTGTCAATCCCTACAACTATATCAGAGAACATCTGGATAAATCTTCTATATAGATCATATACAAACTCGCTGTTGTTGTTAAATCTTTTAATCATTTTTTCTGCTGTTACATCATTTAAACCTAAGTTTAAAATTGTATCCATCATTCCTGGCATTGATACTGGAGCTCCAGATCTTACAGAAACTAAAAGCGGGTTCTCCCCTTGGAATTTTTTACCAGTTTTTTCTTCTAATCCAGCAATTTTTTCCATAACCTCTCTCTTTAAATCTTCATTTAAAGTTTGACCGTTTTTTAAAAATTCATTGCAAGCATCTGTTGAAACAATTATACCATTTGGGATTGGAAGACCTATTTTTACCATTTCTGATAAGTTAGCACCTTTTCCTCCTAATAAATTTTTCTTCTCTTTTCCACCCTCTTCAAAGTAAAAAACTCTTTTCACAACTTCCTCCTCAATATATCTTAATTTTTTTATTTTGTTTTTATAACTATTTTAATTTTTTGTCTGTACTTTTTTTTCCAACATTCCCATGAGTAGCTTTGTTGTGTTTGTTTTAGTAAATCTTCCCACAACTTTGTAAACTATCTCATCCTCTGTTTCAATAACTTTTACCACTGGTAAAGAATCTATTTGGTGTTTTATTATTTTTTTTACACCAGATAAGATGCTCTCATCCTCTTCAGCATATATTAAATTCGGCATTCTAGTCATAACAATACTAACCGGCATCTTATTAATATCTAAATTTCCTATAACTGATTTCAATAGATCTTTTCTAGAAACTACACCTACTAAAGAGTCTTTTTGTATAACAAATATACTTCCAACATCCTCTGTAAACATATTTATAATCGTGTCGTAAACAGATGTATTTAAATCTATCATTATAGGGGAACTCATTATCTCTTTTACATATCTAAAATCTTTTTTTTCTTTGTAATAATACCCTTTTTTTACTTTTGCCTCTATAATATTTTCTTTCGTCAATATTGAAAAATCTGTCCTTAAAGCTGATCTAGTTACTCCCAACTCTTTGGCTATATCATCACCTTTTATTGGCTGATTTTTTTTTACAATCTCTATTATTTTTTTTTGTCTATCAGTCAAGATACATCCCCTCTTTAAGCGTACACTAATTATTCCCTTTAAAATTATCACTTTTCATTAACTTTTTCAACTTACCCTGAATAAAATATATCATATTACAAAATAAAAAGCAACACTTTATTTTTTGTGTGAACACTTTAATTAATCTGTTAATTTTTTTATTTTTTCAATAGTATATATTGAGAAAAAAGAGTATAATATACTTGTATTTTTAACTATTATTTTATAGGAGGCGATTTTAATAAATATAAAAACTATTATAGAAAAACTTTATTTAGAAAATAATGCCTCTGAAGAGGAGTTACTTTTTTTATTAACAAACCTTGACACTGAATCAAAAGAATATTTATTTCAAAAAGCCTATGAAATTCGTTTAAAAACTTATGGAAACTCTGTTTTTTTAAGAGGGTTAATTGAAATAAGCAGTTTTTGTAAATCTAACTGCATGTATTGCGGTTTAAGAGTTGATAATAAAAATGCCCAAAGATACAGATTATCTAAAGAGGAGATTATAGAGTGCTGTGAAACAGGTTACTCTTTAGGTTTTAGAACTTTTGTTATGCAAGGTGGGGAAGACGCTTATTATTCAGATGAGCTCCTTGTCAGTGTGATAAAAGAGATAAAACTAAAATTCCCTGATGCAGCTGTAACTTTATCTTTAGGTGAACGTTCAGAAGATAGTTATAAAAAACTTTACGATGCTGGAGCTGACAGATACCTTTTAAGGCATGAAACTGCTAATAAAGAGATTTACGATTCTGTTCACCCTGGTATGAGCTTTGAAAACCGTAGAGAGTGCTTAAAAATTTTAAAAAAAATAGGGTTCCAAACAGGAGCTGGTTTTTTAGTTGGGCTTCCTAACCAGACAAATAAAGATTTTGTAAAAGATCTATTATTTATAAAAGAGTTAGAGCCTGAAATGGTTGGAATAGGACCTTTTATTCCACAAAAAAATACCCCTCTTTCTCACATACCTAATGGGAATGTAGATACTGTACTTATAATGTTGGCTTTAGTTAGACTTCTACTCCCTAATGTTTTACTTCCTGCTACAACAGCTTTAGGTACACTTGATCCTATGGGAAGAGAAAAAGGATTCAGAGTTGGTGCAAATGTAATTATGCCTAACCTTTCACCATTTGAAAATAGAGCTAAGTATGCTCTATATGACGGAAAAGTTTTTACTAATGATGAAGCCGCTGAGGAATTAAAAAAAATAAAGAAAAAAATTTCAGATGCCGGTTTTGAAGCGATTATGACAAGAGGAGATAATGTGCTATGGAAAAGGAAATAAATTTTATAAATCATGAAGAGATCTACTCTCTTTTAGAAAACAATTCAAAAACTTCAAAAGAGGAAGTAGCAAAAGTATTAACAAAAGCTAAAAATAAAGAGAAAATAACTGCAAGGGATATTGCTACTCTATTGTCTATATCTGACGCTGACCAACTACAAGAGCTTTTTGCTTTAGCCGGTCAAATAAAGAAAGATATTTATGGTGATAGAATAGTAGTTTTTGCACCACTATACGTTAGTGATTACTGTGTAAATAACTGCACATACTGTGGTTACAAAAAAGATAATAAATTTGCTAGAAGAAAACTTACTAGAGATGAGATCCAAGAAGAAGTTATACTTTTAGAAAAAATGGGACATAAAAGATTGGCATTAGAGGTTGGAGAGGATCCTGTTAACTGTTCTATCGACTATATACTTGATGCTATCGATGCTATTTATTCAACAAAAACAGAGAGCGGAGCAATTAGAAGAATCAATGTAAATATTGCAGCAACAACTGTGGAAGATTATAAAAAACTTAAAGAAGCTAACATTGGAACATATATCCTTTTCCAAGAAACTTACCATAAGCCTACTTATGAAAAAGTGCACCCTAACTCTTTAAAGAGCAGCTACGAATACCATTTAAACGCTTTTTCTCGTGCTATGAAAGCAGGGATTGAAGATGTTGGAGCTGGTGTTTTATTTGGACTTGCAGATTGGAAGTTTGAAGTTTTAGCTATGATGATGCATAATGAGCATTTAGAAAAAGAGTTTGGTGTAGGGTTCCATACAATCTCTGTTCCTAGAATGAAAAAAGCTGAAGGGATGAATTTAGAGGAATACCCTAATCTAATAGATGATGACACATTCAAAAAGATTGTTGCTATCTTAAGAGTTGCTGTTCCATTCACTGGTATTATCTTATCTACAAGAGAGAGTGCTGAACTTAGAAGAGAAGTTATTAAATATGGTGTTTCTCAAGTAAGTGCTGGATCATGTACTGGAGTAGGTGGTTACAGAGAGGGTGAGACTAGAAAAGAGAGTACACAATTTGATGTTGCTGACCAAAGAACTCCTTTAGAAGTTTTAAAAGAACTTTTAGATGAAGGGTATCTGCCAAGTTACTGTACAGCTTGCTATAGAAGTGGAAGAACAGGGGATAGATTTATGCAGCTTGCTAAATCTGGTAACATCCAGAATGTCTGCCAACCAAATGCACTTATGACTTTAATGGAATATGCGATGGATTTCGGAGATGACGATTTAAGAGAGAGAGTATTTAAAATTTTAGAAAAAGAAGTTGAAAAGATTACTAGTCCAGAAATGAAAGAGTTAACTATAAAAAATCTTAAATTAATTAGAGAAGGGCAAAGAGATCTCTTTGTTTAGGTGATATAAATGAACAATACACCAAATTCAAATAGGAAGCATATTGGAATTTTTGGAAAGACTAATGCTGGAAAATCATCTCTGCTTAACGCTATTTTAGAGCAGGATATTTCAATTGTTTCTAGCATCCATGGAACAACTACTGATTCAGTTACAAAAGCTATGGAACTTATCCCTTTTGGTCCTGTTTTATTTATTGATACTGCAGGGTTGAATGATGCTACTGAACTTGGTCATTTAAGAGTTGAAAAGGCTTTAAAAGAGTTGAAAAGAACTGATTTTGCTCTGTATATAGTAGATGCAACTGAAATTAACAGTCATACGAACTATAATAATTTTCTGAAAGATGAGTTGAAGATTTTTAAACAGTATAACCTTCCTTATCTTTTAATAATTAATAAAATCGATCTTTTAAATAAAGAGAGTTTAGAAAAATTAAAAGAGTGTTATAGTGATGCAGTATTTGTTTCAACTCATGATAGAGAGAGTATTTTAAACTTTAAATCTAAACTTATAAAAAAATTATCTGTAACAGAGGAGGATCCATCTCTTATAAAAGATTTAGTTCCATACAATGGAACTGTTCTTATGGTTGTTCCTATTGACTCTGAAGCTCCTAAAGGGAGGATTATACTTCCTCAAGTGCAGCTTATTCGTGATTGCCTAGATTCTGGAATAAAATCTTATGTTGTTAGAGATACTGAACTTGAGTCTGCAATGTCTGATTTAAAGCAGATTGATTTAATAGTTACTGACTCTCAAGCCTTTAAAGAAGTAGATGCAATCGTTAAAGGAAGATACCCTTTAACTGGTTTTTCCATCTTATTTGCAAGGCAAAAAGGGGATTTAGCAACTTTAGTAAATGGTGCTCACGCTGTAAAAAATTTAAAAGACGGTTCCCGTATACTAATAGCTGAGACATGTACACACAACACTTCCCATGAAGATATAGGAAGAGTTAAAATCCCTAATCTTTTAAAGAAAAAAACAGGTAAAAATTTAGAGTTTGAATTTAAAATGGGAAAGGATTTTCCAACAGATCTATCCTCTTATGATTTAGTAATTCACTGTGGTGGATGCATGATAAATAGAAAGAATATGCAAAATAGGATGGATGAAGTTTTAGAAAAAGAGGTTCCAATTACAAATTATGGAGTAGTTTTAGCATATTTAACTGGAATTTTAGACAAAGCTACTGAGATTTTCAATAATTAATGTAGTATAGATATAAAAAGCAAAAGGGGTTAGAAATTTTCTAACCCCTTTTATTTTAATGTGTAAAAACTCTTACCCTTCCATCCTCTTTTTCAGGGAATTTTTTTAAAGTTTTAAAATACTCTGTGAGCACTTTATCTAACTCATCATAAACTGCTATATTTTTAGCATTTATAAACTGAGTATAGTCATCTCCCCCTGTTGCTATAAATTCATTCATTACAACAATATAGTTTTTATTTAAATCAAATCTCTTTCCATTTTTAAATTTAATATTAGATACTCTCTCCCCTTGAGGTTTAGTTATATCTAAATTTAAAGTTATGCCCCCAACTTGTGAATAACCTCCTAAAAGATTTGGGGTCTCTCTAAATCCATGTTCCAATGCATCTTTTATCATTTTTCCAGTTACCTCTTTAGTCACAATATAGTCTCCAAAAGGTAAAACTGTTAAAATATCTCCTACAGTTATAGGACCTGGATTTATTGAAGCTCTTATCCCACCACCTATAGTAATAGCCATATCTGCTTTTGTTTTCCAAACCATTGAATCTGCTATAAGATTTGAAAGATTAGTTTGTGACGCCCTAACTATCTCCCTATCTCCTACTAATTTTACAGGGGTTCTCCCTATAACTTTACTTGTAATTTTATTTTGTTCACTCTTTATCTGAGCAATATATCTTGAAAGTTCCGTTTCTTTCTCTTTACTGCTGCTCTTATTAACATTGTTAGAAAAATCCTGATTAGATAAAAGTTTAGTTTCAATGGAGTTATCATCAAAATCTACTTTTACAACTCCTATATTTTCAGAATATTTTCCTGTTTGTACTATTGAACTCTTATTAACTAATATTTTTTCAGAAAGTTTTGTATGGCTATGACCGTCTATTATTAAATCAATCCCCTCAACATTTTTTGCTATAGAACTGCTTCTGTATCTTTCTTCTGTAGAGCTATCTAAGCCTAAATGTGAGAGCAAAATTATAAATTTAACATCTTGGCTTTTTAACTCTTTTACAATCTCTTGAGATGTTAAAATCGGATCTTTAAATACCAACCCTTTTACGTGACCAGTATTGGCTTTATATGCAGTTTCTGGAGTTGAAAGACCAAATATCCCAACTTTAACTCCATCTACCTCCTCTATTATATATTTTTTTGTAAAAGATTTCCCGCTATCTTTATAAACTACATTTGAAGCAATTATATCAAATTTAAATTGGGAATCTATCTGTTTAACCCTTTCTTGACCATAGTTGAAATCATGATTTCCTAAAGTCATAACTTTTAAATTCATTTTATCTAAAATTTTTGCTATAGATTCCCCTTTTTCCAAATTTGCAAAAGGAGTCCCATGCAGTGTATCCCCTGCATCTAAAAATATAACCTCTTTATTTTTAGGATCTTTTTTCAAATCATCTATAACGCTTTCTATATTAGCATACCCTAACTCTTTATCACTAGATATAGCTCTAGCGTGTACATCATTAGTGTGCACTATTACAAGTTCATAATCTTTTGATTTAATGCCTTGTGTTGAACTGCATGAATAAAATATTGAGATTAAAATTAACATTATAATCATGTTTAATGTTTTTTTCATTATTTACCCCACCTTTTTTCAAAAAAAAATGCCCTAAGGCATTCTTTTATTTATTTGATATAGATTCTACACCTGGTAATGCTTTTCCTTCTAAATACTCAAGTGAAGCTCCTCCACCAGTTGAAATATGTGTGAATTTTTCTGCATAACCAAGTTGAATAGCTGCTGCTGCAGAGTCTCCTCCACCTATTATTGTAGTAGCTCCTTGTAAATGCGCAATTGCTTCGCAAACACCTATAGTTCCCTTGGCATAACTCGGCATTTCAAATACACCCATTGGTCCATTCCAAATAACAGTCTTAGCACCAGCTATCTCTTTTGTAAAAAGTTCTACAGTTTTTCTTCCAACATCTAGACCCATCTGCCCTTCAGGAATTGAATCTACAGATACTGTCATATGTGGTACATCATTGTTAAACTCTTGTGCTACCACTGTATCTATTGGAAGTATTAATTTTCCATTAGCTTTTGCAAGTAACTCTTTCGCTAAATCAATTTTATCCTCTTCTACAAGTGATGTTCCTGTCTGTTTTCCTAAAGCTCTTAAGAATGTGAACATCATAGCTCCACCTACTAAAACTTTGTCAGCTTTTTCAAGAAGGTTCTCTATAACCCCTATTTTATCGGAAACTTTAGCTCCACCTAAAATTGCCACAAGTGGTCTTTCAGGATTAGAAACAACTCCACCTATAAATTTAATCTCTTTCTCCATTAAGAATCCAGCAGCTGTATTCCCCTCTCCAATATTTGCAGAGATCCCTACATTTGAAGCATGGGCTCTATGTGCAGTACCGAAAGCATCATTAACAAATAACTCTCCTAAAGATGCCCAGTATTTCCCAAGTTCAGGATTATTTTTAGATTCAGCTTTATCGTTTAAATCTTCATATCTAGTATTTTGGAACATTACTATCTCGCCATTTTTCATAGAAGCTACAGCCTCTTCCAACTTAGGCCCTTTTGTTGAATTGATAAATTTAACTGGTTTTTTTAAAAGCTCAGAAAGTCTCACTGCTACAGGAGCTATATCCCTTTTTTCTAAATCCTCTTCAGTTTTTACTTTTCCAAGGTGTGAAAAAATTATAGCTTTTCCACCATTTTCAATAACATATTTTATTGTTGGTAAAGCTTGAACTATTCTATTTTCATCTGTTATTACTCCATTTTTCATAGGAACATTAAAGTCAACTCTCATTAAAACTTTTTTTCCACTAACTTGTAAATCAGTAACTATTTTTTTCATAATAATCCTCCAGAATTTTTAAAAAATAGGAGAACTATTATAGTTCTCCTATTCTATTTACAAAATATTATATTTTTATCAGTAAGTTCTGATTATTTAGATATTTGAACAAAATGCTTTAAAGTTCTTATTAATTGAGCTGTATAAGACATTTCATTGTCATACCAAGACACAGTTTTAACTAACTGCTTATCTCCAACTGTAATTACTCTTGTTTGAGTTGCATCGAATAAAGAACCAAATTCACATCCTATAACGTCAGAAGATACTAACTCCTCCTCTGTATATCCGAAAGATTCGTTTGCAGCAGCTTTCATTGCAGCGTTGATCTCTTCAACTGTTGTATTTTTTTCAAGAACAGTTACAAGCTCAGTTAAAGATCCAGTAATTACAGGAACTCTTTGAGCAGATCCATCTAATTTACCTTTTAATTCAGGTATAACAAGTCCAATTGCTTTTGCAGCTCCTGTTGTATTAGGAACAATGTTAGCAGCAGCAGCTCTAGCTCTTCTTAAATCTCCCTTAGCGTGTGGTGCATCTAATGTATTTTGATCGTTTGTATAAGCATGAATAGTTGTCATTAACCCTTCAACAATTCCAAATTTATCTTGTAAAACTTTAGCCATTGGTGCTAAACAGTTAGTAGTGCATGAAGCTCCTGATAAAACTGTCTCAGTTCCATCTAAAATATTGTGGTTTACATTGTAAACTACAGTTTTTAAATCTCCAGTTGCTGGTGCTGATATAACTACTTTTTTAGCTCCTGCTGCAATGTGTAGCTCAGCTTTCTCTTTTGCTGTAAAAATTCCTGTACACTCAAGAACAACATCAACATTTAATGCTCCCCAAGGTAAGTTTTTAGGATCTCTTTCTGCAACAACTTTAATTGTTTTCCCGTTAACTACAAATCCACCTTCAACAACTTCAATTGTTCCGTTGAATCTTCCTTGAGCTGAATCGTACTTAAATAAATGTGATAAAGTTTTAGCATCTGTTAAGTCATTGATAGCTACTACCTCAAACTCAGGGTTATTAACCATTAATCTTAATGCTAATCTTCCTATTCTTCCAAATCCATTAATTGCTACTTTAACTGCCATTTATAATCCTCCTTAAATTTAAATTATTATATTTTAATACTATAATCATATAACTTAATCTTACCATATTTTAAATATTTGTTTATATATTTTTATCATTTTTTTCTTTTTTGTTGTTTTTTGATCATTAGTGGCAAAATATTAACCTAAAATTTCTTTCATATCCTGTGGAATGTCTATAACTATCTCTATTTTTTCTTTTTTCTCTCTATTTTTGTTTTCTGGATTATTAAAAACTAATCTATAAGCATGCAAAAGTTGTCTTTTTGCTCTCTTATCAGCTCCTCCATAAAGTTCATCCCCTAAAATCGGGAACCCTTCTAAAGATAGATGTGCTCTTATCTGATGTGTTCTTCCTGTAAAAAGCTCAGCTTCAACTAATGTTAAATTCTCTTTTTCAAATCTTTTTAAGACTCTTATCACAGTCTTAGCACTCTGTCCCCCTTCTGAAATTGGAAGTTCAACTCTTCTAAGCTCCTCTCCAACTCGTCCAATAGGTTTTTCAATAATATATTCATCTTTAGGCATAACTCCTAAAACTATAGCTTGATACATTTTTCTTACTTCTCCACTCTCTTGCAAAAAAGATTGTGTAAAGGCATTTTTAGCAATAACGATTAACCCTGAAGTATTCATATCTAATCTATTATAAAATCTTGGTATATCATTTCCCATCCCAATTTGTTGAAAATAATCTACAACCCCATTAGCAAGAGTCATATCTACTTTTTTTTGTGTAGGATGAACAATTATATAAGGTGGTTTATTTAAAACTAAAAGATTTTTATCTTCATAAGCTATCTCTAAATCCATTTTTATAGGCCTTATCCCTGTCTCTTTCTTTTTTTCTACAACAAGAATCTGATTAGGCTTTTTTAAATTTTTCATTTTTTTATCCAGTCTAATTTTTTTACCATTAAGATACACTTCTGCATTCCTTAACCCTCTTCTAGAGTAATTATGAATCTCTGTAAGGTAGTCCCCTACAAGGTAGTTATTGTGCTCTGGATCAACTATGAATCTTTGCATCCCCTTCTCCTTACACTTTTTTATATTAACTGTATAATTATACTACACTCATTATCAAAATAAAAGAAAAAGGTTTAAACCACTTGAAATACTTATAAATTAAATGTATAATTAAAAGGTATTAGTTATAATTTATTAATTATTTTTAGGAGGATTATTTTATGAAAAGAATTATTAACACTACAAACGCACCATCAGCTATAGGGCCATACTCTCAAGCAGTTGAAGTTAACGGAACATTATATGTTTCAGGACAAATCCCATTCGTTCCAGCTACTATGCAAGTAGTTTCTGACGACGTTAGAGAGCAAACTAAACAATCTTTAGAGAACGTAAAAGCAATCGTTGAGGCTGCTGGATACACTCTTGCAGACGTTGTTAAAGCTGGAGTATTCATTAAAGATATGAACGATTTTGCAATTGTTAACGAAGTTTACGCTGAGTATTTAGGAGATGTAAAACCTGCTAGAGCTTGCGTAGAGGTTGCAAGACTTCCTAGAGATGTAAAAGTTGAAATAGAGGTTATTGCAGTTAAAGCTTGTTGCTAATAACTAATTTAGGTAAGAAGTAACCCTTCTTACCTTTTTTTATTTATAGATTAAAATTAATTTAACTCTTTTAATATCAATGCTTTTATTGTATACTATTTCATATTTATGTTTATTTAGGGGGTAAAATTAATGAAAAGAAGTTTATCAGGTATCCAGCCAAGTGGAGTTTTACATATAGGTAATTATTTTGGTGCTATAAAGCAATTTATAGATAACCAAGCAAGTTATGAAGGGATGTATTTTGTTGCTGACTATCACTCTTTGACATCTTCACCGAATCCACAAGATCTTAGAGATAACTCATATAACATAGTGTTAGATTATTTAGCTTTAGGTCTTGATCCTGCTAAATCAACTATATTTTTACAATCTGATGTTCCTGAGCATGCTGAATTATACTGGATCTTATCTACACTGACTCCTGTAGCATTAATGGAGAGAGGGCATTCATATAAAGATAAAATAGAAAAAGGGATTTCGGCTAATATGGGACTTCTTTCTTACCCTGTTTTAATGGCTGCTGATATTTTAATTTATGATTCTGATATTGTTCCAGTGGGAAAAGATCAAAAGCAACACCTTGAAATGGCAAGAGATATTGCAATAAAATTTAATGAAAGATATGAAGGGGAGTTTTTTAAACTGCCTGAACCTCTAATTTTAGAAGACTCTGCTGTTATACCAGGGACAGATGGTCAAAAAATGAGTAAATCATACAATAATACAATAAATATGTTTGCCTCAAAAAAAGAGTTAAAAAAGCAGGTAATGAGCATTGTTACTGATTCTACACCTCTTGAAGAGCCTAAAAATCCAGATAATAATATAACTCAACTTTATTCTCTATTCGCATCAAAAGAGAGAGTAGAGGAGATGAAAGAGAAGTTCAGAGTTGGGAATTATGGGTATGGTCATGCTAAAAATGAACTGTTAGAAGCTATCCTTGAATATTTTAAAGAAGCTAGAGATAAAAGAGAGGAGCTTGTTAGTAATCCTGATTTAGTTAAAAAGATATTAAAAGATGGGGCAGAGAAGGCTAGACTTTTAGCAAAAGAAAAGATGTTAAAAGTAAAAGAGGCTGTAGGTCTTTTAGGAAACAGATATTAATAATAAAGAGTACTAAAAAAAGTATTTCAGTTCATATAAAGAACTAAGAGATACTTTTTTTTACATTTTTATATGAATAAATTATATAGTTATCCCTGTGCAACATTCACAATATATATGTGAATTATTTAATTATATTATTGAAATATATTAAAGTTTATAATATAATAACACGGTAATAGATATTAAAAAATATGAATAAAATAAGGGGTCATTTATGCCAATGTTAAATTCTCATGAAGCTACGCAGTTTTCAATTTCAGCAGGAGTCAGTAAAGCAAACTTTCCATTTAAAAAAGCATTTCTTTTAGGTATTTTAGGAGGGATGTTCATCGGTCTAGGAGGGTTAGGAAGTATTTTAGCATCAAATGTTTTAGGACCTATCGGTAAATTTATTGGAGCATTTATGTTCCCTGTAGGTTTAATTATGACGTCACTTGTAGGTGGATCAATTTTTACAGGAAACTGTCTTTTAGGAGCAGCTTACTTTACTAAAGAGATATCGCTTAAAGTTTATGTTAAAGATTTAATAATATGCTGGTTTGGAAATTTAGTAGGAGCTATATTTTTATCTTTTTTAGTTGTTAATGCTAAATTTTTTACAACACCTGCATTTATCGATTATACAGTTCATGCAGCTTATAATAGAACTACACTGACTTTTTTAGAAGGAGTCTCTTCAGGTTTTTTATGTAATGTATTAGTAGCAGGTGCTGTATGGCTGGCTTATACAGCAAAAGATGCATTAGGAAAAATTATCGCCTGCTGGTTCCCTGTTATGCTTTTTGTTTTCCTTGGGTTTCAGAACGTTGTGGCAAATATGACATACCTTTTTGTAGCAAAATTTTTACAGCCTGATATCTTTACAATTGGGCAAATGATTACTACAAACTTTATCCCTGTTACTATAGGTAATTTCCTTTCTGGTGGAATCTTTCTTCCATTAATGTATATAACAATTTACAAAAAAGCAAAATAATTAAAATTTCTAACATTTTCCATCGTAAATTTTATTTAACTAGATGCTATTTATTGTAGAATTTTTCATTCTCTAGCTATCGCCACTAAAGATGACTAGGTGACTGTGATGAATTATTCTATCAATAATAGCTCTAGTTAATTTTTTATTTATAAATATAGATTTGCTAAGAAAAAGAATAACTTTGTCCATCATTTGGAATTAAAAGATTATTAATTTTTTCAGCTTTAGCAAAATTATTTAAATCTTCTCTAGATAAAGTTGAATGATTTACAGTTTCCATATGACTAGCTATAATTACTGAATTAGGGCATGCTAGACAAACTTTTTTAACATCTTTTTTTCCCATTATGATAGAGGTACCATCTAATAATTGAGCATCTCCTGCATTAAGTATAATTATTTCAGGGTTAAATTTTTCTAAAGTTTTTTCTACTTCTTCACACCAAATTGTATCTCCAGCAATATAAAGTTTTTTTTCGTGATTAGACTCTAAAATAATTCCACAAGAATCATACTCAACTTGAAGAGATTTATATGTAGATTCAACTTTTTCTCTAGAGCCATGTTGAGCAGGAGTTTTAATAAGTTTTATATTATTAAAAAAAATTCCTTCTTCTGTTAAGATTTCTATATTTTTAAAACCTAAATTTTTAACAAAATTTTTATTATTAATATTTTGTACAAATATTTTTTTATTTTTAGGAATAACATTATAAGCTATTTCATCGAAATGATCAGGATGAATATGAGTTAAGATAACCGCATCTACATCTAAAATTTCTTCTAAAGAAAAAGGTAATTCGACTCTTGGGTTTCTGATATTAGAATTCATAGTATTAGGAAATCCTGGGTATCTACCCATTTCGGCTAAATACGGATCAACTAAAAATTTTACTCCACTATTTTCTATTTGAATAGTTGCATTTCTAATTTGTGTTATTTTCATAATTGTATTCTCCTTAAATTAAATTATTATATAAATATTATAATCTTTTAAATATATTAAATACATATGAGTTTGAAAAAAAAAGTTAAAGTTTACTTGAATTTTGAAAGTGCTCTTATTAAGAAATCTAATAAAAAATTTGATTAGGTAAGAAAAAAGTAATATTATATTATAAAAATAAAAAAAGCGAGGCAGAAAAATGATTGATGAAATAGATAAAAAAATAATAGAAGAACTTTCTAAAAATAGTAGAATTAGTATGAGAGAATTGGGGGAGAAAATTTTTTTAACAGGTCAAGCAACATCAACTAGAGTAGCAAAATTAGAAGATATGAAGATTATAAAAGGCTATACTTTAGAAGTAGATTATTCTCTCATTGGAAAAGCAATCCATGTAATATTAAACATATATACAAATAGCCCACAACATTATTATTACTTGAAATTTATAGATTCTCAAAAGGATAATTTGTTGCATAATTATAAAATTAGTGGAGATGGATGTTATCTTATAGAAGCACGTTTTTCAACAACTGAAGAATTAGATGAGTTTTTATTAAAATTAAACAAATATGCTAACTATAAATTAACTATCATACTAAAAGATATAATTTAAAAATAAAAAATCTTTTTCAGCATACTTATTTAATTAGTATAATACTTTTTTATTTTTTAAATTTTAAACAGTCTTTTTCTAATAAAGTGAGCTAATAGCATTATTACAGCTAAATACCCTGATATACTATAACCAAATACTTCAACCCCTAAAACTAATGCTGTTATCAATAAGTTTGACGCTACTCCAAAAACAGTACAATACCCCAAAACAACTAAAAATGGAATAGATATTTTAAATAATGAACCCATTAGGAATCCTAAACTTGCCCCAATTGAAAATAAAGGGGTTACCTCTCCACCTTGATAACCTACTCCAAGACTCATTACACTTGCCAGCAATTTAAAAATCCAATCATACCAATAAATTTC
>JAGNZR010000049.1 GCA_017984315.1 Fusobacteriaceae bacterium
TGCTAAATTTAAATTTGAAGTCATCTCTAAACTTTTAGCAAGTTCCAATACTTCTAATAATCTCTCCTTTGTAAAATCTTTCATAGAAACAAAATGATTCATAAATCCCCTCCTAGAGTTTTATAAAAAAAAAGAAGTAAAAACTAAAAATTAGTTTTTACTTCTTTAAAATATATATTAAATAAATTTTTTAAATAAATAATGAAATGAATAGATAAAGAAATACTTTTCTCTCTCATAAAGACTTTAAAATGATTTAAAAATATAAGATTAGAAAAATTATTTGTATTTTTTGAGTTTGATAAAAAAACAAACAAAGACATAATTTTTCCTCCTTTTATTTTTACACTTTTATTATTATAGCATAATAATAATATATTACAATATTTTTTTAATATATATTAAAAAAGAGAACCTCTATCTAAAGACTCTCTTTTTATCTTTCTATTCCTTTTTACTCTCATCAAAAAGTGTAGAGAACGTCATTAAATTTTGTAGATTACTTGGAACTATTATCTTTGTAGCCTTTCCATCCCCTACTTTTTCAAAAGCTTCCATAGCTCTTATAGATAAAACCTCTTTTGTAGGTGCTGCATTCTTTAAAAGGACAATGGCGTCTGCATTGGCTTTTTGTACTGACATTATAGCTTGTGCCTCCCCTTCTGCCTCTTTTATAGCAACTTCTTTTTGTGCTTCCGCTCTTAATATAGCAGATTGTTTCTCCCCTTCTGCTTTTAAAATTTGAGATTCTTTCTCCCCTTGAGCCACTAGAATTTTAGACTCTCTTTCCCCTTCTGCACGAAGAATAGACTCCCTTCTCTCTCTTTCAGCTTTCATCTGTTTTTCCATTGCATCTTGTATCTCTCTTGGTGGTAGAATATTTTTAAGTTCAACTCTATTAACTTTTATCCCCCAAGGATCTGTTGCTTCATCTAATATAGCTCTCATTTTTGTATTAATAACATCTCTTGATGTCAATGTTGAATCTAGTTCCATCTCTCCAATAATGTTTCTAAGGGTAGTTGCAGTAAGATTTTCTATAGCATTTAAAGGATTTTCTACACCATAAGTATATAGTTTTGGATCTGTAATTTGAAAATATATCACTGAGTCTATCTGCATAGTAACATTATCTTTCGTAATAACCGGCTGAGGTGGAAAATCTATAACCTGTTCTTTTAACGATACTATTTTAGATACTCTATCAATAAAAGGGATTAAAATATGCAACCCTACACCCCAAGTACCTAAATAGGCCCCTAGTCTCTCCACAACAAAAGCTCTTGATTGCGGTATAATTCTTACATGCATAGATATAAGCAAAATAGCAACTACTGCTAAAATCAATATTTGTAACATAAAAACCTCCTAATTTTCTATTTTTTTTACAATAAGTCTATTCCCTTCAATACCGATAACTTGAACTTTATCCTTCAATTCTATATTATCTTGGGATTTTACTATCCAATATTTACCATCTAAATATACTCTATAATTTGAATTTTCATCTTTTTCAGTTATAGTTACAGTATGCCCTATAAGTCTTTCAAAGTCAGTTCCTTTTTTATAGAATTTCTCTTTGGCAAATTTTCTTAATATTATTAAAGATATCACTGAAAAAAAAATAAAAACAATGATTTGTACAACTAATGACGTATAAAGAAATGAACTGAATAAAGCAAATATAGCTCCAATACCAAACCAGAGAGAGACTAATCCAGGGACAACTCCTTCGATTATAAAAAAAACAATGGCTAATATAGTCCATAAAACTGATGCATTCATTGTGTTTCACCAACCTTTTAACTACAAATTTTAATTTAAAATATTTTTTTTCTAACTATATCTAAGTTATACGCCCAATTTTTGTTTTTTATTCTTTTTTTTGTAAAAATATGTTGAATTTTTTTAATAAAATGTGTATACTAGAATTATCAATTAGATAATTATTGTTATCATTATGATAAAATCAAAAAGGAGACTTTAGAGAATGTTTCATATCATTTGTATGCAAAAGATAAAAAAGAAAATTACTATGAAATCATCTCCTACTATAGTTGCGAATAATAATAAATTTACAATAAACAACACAGCTAAAAGTGTGTCTAAATTCAGTGATAATATATATGTCAATAAAAAATGCAATGCATTATGGTTTCCTTACCGTTCTGCGTTGCATTTTTTTATATAAAATTAATATTAAAAAATTTTAATTTGGAGGAGTTATGAGCAAAGTTAGTATTGTTATGGGTAGCCGTTCTGATCTACCTACTATGAGCAAATGTGTTGAGATTCTTGATTTAATGAAGATCCCTTATGAAGTAAAAGTTATCTCAGCCCATAGGACACCGGAGTATCTTTTTGAATATGTTAAAGGTTTAGAATCTCAAGGTGTATCTATTGTTGTTGCTGGTGCTGGAGGAGCTGCTCACTTGCCAGGAGTTATCGCCGGTTTAACACCCCTGCCAGTTATTGGAGTTCCAATTAACTCTACATCTTTAAATGGTTTAGATTCTCTACTATCAATAGTTCAAATGCCTGGAGGTGTTCCTGTAGCTACTGTTGCTATAGGAGAAGCAGGTGCTAAAAATGCTGGAATTTTAGCCACTAAAATTCTTTCCCTTAACAATGATGAGTTAAAAAAACGTTTAATACTTTTCAACGAGAGCATTAAAGAAGATTTAATTAAAAACTCTAATGTAGATTTAAATTTCTGTTAAAAAAAAAGAAAAAAGACAAACTTATTAAATTTTTTGGAGGATTGATGAACAAGAGAGTTTTCATAAAGAAAAGAGCTGATTTTTTAGTTGAAAGTCATTCACTTTTAGAAGAGTTAAAAGAGAATTTAAAAGAAACAGGTCTAACAGAGTTAGAACTTTATAACATTTATGATATTTTTGATATTAATGATGAAGAGTTTAAGCTTCTTAAAGAGAAAATACTCTCTGAAGTAGTTACTGACGAAGTTTATGATTCTATGGATTTAGAAGGAAAAAACTATTTAGCTATTGAATTTTTACCTGGACAGTATGACCAAAGAGCTGATTCAGCTGAGCAGTGTCTAGCACTATTAGAAAAAGGTGAAAATACTACAATTAAAAGTGGTAGATTAATTGTTTTTCACGGAGAGATTCAATCTTTTGAAAAGATAAAGAAATATTTAATTAACCCAATTGAAAGTAGAGAGAAAAATCTAAATTTATTAGAAAAAGACAGAGCTAACAGCATTGAAAAAGTTAAATTTATAGATAATTTTAACACTTTGAATTTAGAGGAGTTAAAAGGATTTTTAAAAGAGAATCAATTAGCTTTAAATATTGAAGATTTAGTGCATATTCAAAATTATTTTAAAAATACAGAAAAAAGAGCTCCTAGTGAAACTGAACTTAAAGTTTTAGATACTTACTGGTCTGATCACTGCCGTCACACAACATTTGAGACTCATTTAAAAGAGATAGCTATAAACAGTGGTGACTTAAAAGATAAAATACAAAGTTCTTTTGACAATTATCTTAATTTAAAGAAATCTCTAAAAAAAGAAAATACTCCTATAACACTTATGGATATGGCAACAATCGGAGCTAAATATTTAAAAAGTATAGGAAAATTAAATGATTTAGAAGATTCAAAAGAAAATAATGCCTGCAGTATTGAAATTGATGTGGATGTTGATGATAAGACAGAGAGATACCTTCTTATGTTTAAGAATGAAACTCACAATCACCCTACAGAGATTGAACCATTTGGAGGAGCAAGTACTTGCGTTGGTGGAGCTATAAGAGACCCTCTTTCTGGAAGAGCATATGTATACCAAGCTATGAGAATTACAGGTGCTGGGGATATAACAGAAAATGTTGAAGACACACTGCCTAATAAACTTCCTCAAAAGATTATCTCTAAAGGTGCTGCTCAAGGTTATTCCTCTTATGGAAACCAAATTGGACTTGCCACAACATATGTAAGGGAGATTTTCCACCCTGGATATAAAGCTAAACGTATGGAAGTTGGAGTTGTTGTTGGAGCAGTAAAAAAATCATATGTAAAAAGAGAGGAGCCTTCTCCTGGTGATTTAGTTGTAGTAATGGGTGGAAGAACAGGTAGAGATGGTATTGGTGGAGCTACTGGTTCATCTAAAGAGCATGACGATACTTCCCTTGAAAAATGTTCTTCTGAAGTACAAAAAGGTAATGCCCCTATAGAAAGAAGAATACAGAGACTGTTTAAAAACCCTAATGTCACAAAACTTATTAAAAAATCTAATGATTTCGGTGCTGGAGGGGTATCTGTAGCTATTGGAGAAATTGCTGATGGAGTCCAAGTTAAACTTGAAAAACTTTTAGTTAAATATCAAGGTCTAAATGGTACAGAGCTTGCACTTTCTGAGTCTCAAGAGAGGATGGCAGTTGTTATTGCCAGCAAGGATAAAGAAAAGATTTTTAAATATATGAAAGAGGAGAATTTAGAAGGTTCTATTGTTGGAGTTGTAACTGAAGAGAAGAGACTTGTACTAACATATAACGATGAAAAAATAGTTGATATAGACCGTAATTTCTTAGACACAAACGGTGTTAGACAATCTCAAGAAGTTCAAATAAACAGCAACTACAACCCTATAGAAACTCCTGAGTTCAATGAAGAAAACTTTAAAGAGATGCTTAACTCTTTAAATGTTACATGCCAAAGAGGGATGTCAGAGATGTTTGACCACTCTATAGGTAGAGGTACAATTTTACTCCCATATGGTGGGGATAAACAGCTGACTCAATCAGAAGCTGGAGTACAAAAGATAGCTACAGAAGGGTTTACTAATACTTGTTCTATTCTTACTTATGGGTTTAATCCATTTATATCAGAGAGCTCACCTTATTTAAGCAGCAGTTATGCAGTTGTTGAATCTCTTTGTAAAATTACAGCAGTAGGTGGAGACTATAGAAAAGCAAGGCTTAGTTTCCAAGAATACTTTGAAAAATTAAGTAATTCAAAAGAAAAATGGGGTAAACCTACAATGGCTTTACTTGGTGCCCTTGATGCCCAACTTAATTTTGAAACACCTGCAATTGGTGGAAAAGATAGTATGAGCGGTACATTCAATGATTTAGATGTTCCACCAACTCTTATCTCTTTTGCCATAGCAACAGAAAATTACAAGAACATAATAAGCAAAGAGTTCAATAAAAATTCAAAATATGTATATCTTATACCTCATGAAAAAAATTCAGATGGTACTCCTAATTATCCTCAGTTAAAAGCAAATATGGATTTTATAAGAGAGAATATTCACTCTGGAAAAATAGTTTCTGCAGGAGTAGTTAGTTTTGGTGGATGGGGTGAATGCATAGCTAAAATGTCTTTTGGAAATATGTGTTTTGGAGGGGAGTTTAACTCTCACATAAACCCTTTAGAGATGCAGATTGGAAGCTTTGTTGTCTCAACTAATGAAGCACTTGAAGAGTTTCCTTTATTAGGTGAACTAAATAGTTCTAAAATCTTAAAAATAAATGGAATCCCTTTTAATTTAGAAGAGGTTAAAGAGTTAAATGAAAATAGATTCAAAAAACTTTATCCGTATTTTACAAAACCTAAATCTAAAGTAAATGATGAGATTTTAAAATTAGAAAATAGAAAAAATGGAGAAAAAAGTTGTTTTAAAGGTAAAGTAGCAAAAACAATCTGTAGTGAGGAACCTAGAGTTTTAATTACAGTATTCCCAGGAACAAATTCAGAGTTTGATACTGAAAAAGCATTTAAAAGGGCTGGTGGTAATACAGAGATATTTGTCTTCAACAATCTAACACTACAAGATATTTCAAACTCTATAAATGAGTTAGTTAAAAAATTAAAATACTCTCAGATATTTGTTATTCCAGGAGGTTTTAGTGCTGGAGATGAGCCAGATGGTTCTGGAAAATTCATTGCAAATATACTTCAAAATGAAAAAGTAAACGCTGCTATTAAAGAGTTTTTAAACAAACAAGGTCTGATCCTAGGGATTTGTAACGGTTTCCAAGCTCTTATTAAATCTGGTTTACTCCCTTATGGAAATACAAAAGATATAAGTGTAAACTCACCTACACTATTTAGAAATGACATTAACAGACATATATCTAGAATGATAAATACTAGAATCTCTTCTAACTCTTCCCCTTGGTTATCATCATTTAAAATAGGGGATATCCATAAACTACCAGTATCACATGGTGAAGGTAAGTTTATTATAAGCGAAAAACTTTATTTAGAGCT
>JAGNZR010000022.1 GCA_017984315.1 Fusobacteriaceae bacterium
AATTTTGAGCAGTTAAAAAAATTAAAAGAGTCTGGAGTTACAAGATATCATAATAACTTAGAAACATCAGAAAATTTCTTTAAAAATATATGTACTACTCACACATTTCAAGATAAAATAGAAACTATAAAATCAGCTAAATCAGCAGGTTTAGAAGTTTGTAGTGGAGGGATATTCGGTTTAGGGGAAAGGATAGAAGATAGGATAGATATGCTTTTTTCTTTAAAAGAGCTAAATGTAGATTCTGTACCGCTAAACATATTAAATCCTATAAAAGGAACAGAGTTAGAGAGCAATGAAAAATTGTCTTTAGATGAGATAAAAAGATCCATTGCCATAGCAAGGTTTATATTCCCTGATAAATATTTGAGATTAGCAGGTGGAAGAGGTTTATTTCAAGATATGGGAGAATCACTTTTAAAATGTGGGATAAATGCCATGATAACAGGAGATATGCTAACAACTAAAGGGATTACTATAGATGAAGATATAGCGATGATAAATAAATTAGGTTATAATATATGCAGACTATAAAAGGAGTAAATAAATGAAATGGGATATACTTTTAAATTTATATCTTATAGCTACATTGGCTATAGGGTATAATTCATTAAAAAAAATAAAAAGTTCATCAGAATTTTTTATTGCCAATAAGGAAGCAGGGGTTTTTCAAACAGCTGGAAGCCTTTTAGCTACAGTTTTGGGAAGCTCTGCAATATTGGGGAGTGTTGCTTCTGCATATTCTACAGGGTGGGCAGGAGCTTGGTTTATGCTGTGTGCGTCAATAGGATTAACAATTTTACTCCCTTTGATAAAATATTTTAAAGGGTTTAAAGGGTATAATTTACCAGAACTTATGGGTGAGTTTTATGGTAATGAGGTGAGAGTAATCTCCTCTCTTATAATCCCCATTGCATGGATAGGAATTGTGGCTGCACAAATAATGGGGGCGGCACAGGTTATAACAATTTTTTCAAGTTTTAATTATGAGACAGCTGTCTTACTTAGTGGGATAACATTTATAGTATATACAATATTAGGAGGACAATTTTCTATAATAAAAACAGACTGTATTCAGCTCATTTTTATATTAGTGGGACTAGGTGCTTGTTATTTCTATACTTCAACAAACGCTTTAGAGTATTCTGCACCTAATTTAATAAATGAAAAGTTTGATAAGTTAGATCTGTTTGTTATGCTGCTGACTTATTCATCAACTTTTTTTGTAGGGCCTGATATTTATTCTAGAGTATTTTGTGCTAAAAATGAGGAAGTAGCTAAAAAATCAATTTTACTATCTATAGGAGTTTTAGTACCTTTAGCTTTTATTTTGGCTAGTATTGGTGTATATGCATCAAATATATATCCTAATTTAAATGTTGCTACAACTTCACCTCTTTTATATGTTGCAGCAAATGCTCTTCCACCATATATTAGTATATTGATGTATTTTGGATTATTATCAGCTGTAATCTCTTCAGCAGATACAAGTTTACTTACAGCGGCATCAATATTTACACAAATTTTTACAGGGGATTTAAAAAATAATAAATCAATAAAAACAACAAGGGTATTTATAGGGATATTTGGAATATTTTCTATATTTGTTGCAATAAAAATTAAATTTATTTTAAGCTCATTGCTTTTAGCTTTATCTGTATATTCAGGAGCATTAATCATACCGTGTTTAGCAGGGATGATGGGCTATAGAGTCGGCAGAAAATATGTTCTATCTGCTATAGTAATAGGTGGAGTTACTGCTTTTATAGGAAAAATACATGGCGGAGCTAATTCAAGCTATATTCTTATACTGGCATTTATTTTAAATAGTATGATCTTGTTTGCTCCTAAAATTATGAAGAAATAGATAAAGTCCACTGAAGTGGATATACAACCACTTCAGTGGACTTTATTACTGATTTATACGAATGAAGGTCTGGTTATAAGTTACTTGCCCACCCATTTCAGAAGATGAATTTTTAGTTAAAAAATTTGGATTCCCGTGCTTATGGTTCCAACCTGCATAGATATATGCCAAATTATCAGAAAGATTTTCATCTAGCTTAATATTGCAGTTTATTTTTCCATAGATAGATTCTAACTCAACAGAGTCACTATGACTAAATTTATCAAATAAATTTTTTGAAAGAAAAACTTCCGATTTTCCTTCAACATCTATAAAATGTTGAGAAAAGAGGGAGTTTTTATAATGTGGTGTAATAAGTCTAATTGGGAACTCTTCAGTTGGTTGTTCACTTGGAATATATATCGGAAAAGGTGAATTACCATCATCTAAAGCTTTTTTACTATAAATTTCTATTTTTTCAGATGGTGTTAAAAATTTTTTATCACTCCATGCAATATTGTTTCCTTGAAATATATAGTCATTGTTTTTAAGAGAGTCTGTAGTAATATTAAGAGGTTTTAAAACTGCATTTAAGTACTCATTTTTATCACATTTTGGATACTCTTCTATATTCATAATTTTACTGAGTTCTCTGAAAAAATAAAACTCATCCATTAGAGGATCAAGAGGTTCTACCACTTTTTCATTATATAAAAGAGTAGGGTTAAACATTGAAGAGTATATGATATCTTCAGATTCCAATGTGTTTGTAACAGGGATTACTAAATCACAAAGTTTAGCAGTATCAGTTAAAAACATATCAAAACAAACTTTGAATTCAACTTTTCTAAAAGCATCAATAGTTTCATTTAAATTTGGAAATTGATTTATTGGGTTGCATTTAGAAAGAAATATAGCTTTTATAGGCTCTTTTTCTAAAATAACAGATTTATTAATAAAATTTACAAAATCAGCAACTTGAAAAACTCTTGTATTTTCTACAAAAGAAGAGCTTTTAAAAGGATCTGTATTTAAAACAGTTGGGAAAATCCGGTTAGCATAAAAAACTCCACTTCCAGATTCTCCAATATTTCCAGTAAGAGCCATAAGAGCATCAATAGCTCGTATAGAGTTTCCACCATTGGAATATTTTTGCATACCGTATCCTAAAAAAACTGAGATATTACCTTTTGCAAATAAAGAGGCTAACTCTTTAATAGTTTCAAAAGGAATAGAGCATTCTTCAAGGAGCGAATCAAAATTTAGTGAATCTAAATATTTTAAATATTCTTCATATCCAAGAGTATATTTATTTATAAATTCATGATTAAGAAGATTTTTATCTGCTAAATATTTTGTTATAAGAATTGCTAATATTCCATCATAAGAAGGTGGAACATTAATATGCAAATCGGCTACTTTAGAAGTTTCGTTATTTCGTGGGTCAATTGTGACTATATAAGAACCAGATTTTTTTGCTCTTATGGCTTTTTCATATAAGTGAATAGAAGTGTTATAAGGGTTTCTTCCCCAAAATATAATAGTTTTGGCATTGTCTAAATCTTTTAAACTACTAGTTTTTCTCCCACCAAAATCATAATCGTGGGCAGCACAACCTGCTCCCCAACAAGTACTTCCTATTGAAGTAGTAATTCCCCCATAAAAATTAAAGAAAATATCTTCAATACCTTTCAATAAGCCCCCAGCACCAGATTCAGAATAATGAATTATACTTCGAGAAGAAAAATTTTTCTTATAAAATAATAACTTTTCACTAATGAGAGAGAGTGCTTCCTGAAAAGTAATCTCTCTAAAAGTGTCTCCAACCTTTAAAAGTGGACTTTTTAATCTTTCTTTATGATAAAGTCTATCTAAATGTTTTTGCCCTTTTACACATATGAATCCATTGGTTATTTCATTATTTTTATCTCCAGTGATTTTTATAATTTTATTATTTTCTTTATAAATTACAAATTTGCAAAGATCATAACAATCTAGTGAGCAACCCTGCATATATTTTTCCATAAAACCTCCAATTTTGTTTTTTATAAATAATTTTACCATAAAAAGAAGCTGATTTTGAAAAAATTTATTTTTCAGAATCAGCTTCAGAATAAATTGATATACTAAATGAAGTTTTATATTGTGTTAATTAAATTTTAGCTAATCCTTGCTCTAAGTCAGCGATGATGTCTGCCACATTTTCAAGCCCTACAGAAAGACGGATAAGTCCATCAGTAATACCTGCATTTAATCTCTCTTCTTGAGTATAAGGAGAGTGAGTCATTGAAGCTGGGTGCTGAATAAGAGTTTCAGTATCCCCTAAACTAACTGCTAAAGTGCAAAGCTCTAAAGAGTTAAGAAGTTTTTTACCTGCTTCTATTCCACCTTTGATTTCAAAAGCCATTATTCCACCAAAACATCTCATCTGTTTCTTAGCAATATCATGTCCAGGGTGATCTACTAATCCAGGGAAGTAAACTGCTTCAACTTTAGGATGATTCTTTAAAAACTCTGCAACTGCCGTAGCGTTAGTGCAGTGTCTCTCCATTCTAACTTCAAGAGTTTTAAGTCCTCTGATGATTAAATAAGCTTCAAAAGCACCAAGAACAGCTCCTGTGAAATCTTTTAACCCTTCTAATCTCATTCTTAACATATCTGCCCCAGTTCCTACTGCAAAACCTGCGATAACGTCTCCATGTCCATTTAAATATTTAGTAGCAGAGTGAACAACAATGTCAGCACCTAAAACTATAGGGTTTGTGATAAATGGTGTAGAGAAAGTATTATCCACTACAACTTTAGCAGCTGGAGTTATCTCTTTTGCAATTTTAGAAATAGCTTCAATATCAACTAATTTTAAATTAGGGTTAGCAGGTGTCTCTAAATATACAATAGCTGTGTTAGATTTTAAATTAGCTTTAACTTCATCTAAATTGCTCATATCTATAAATGTAACATCTACTCCAAATTTAGTCATTCCATGAGAAAGTAAAGCATAAGTACATCCATAAAGAGTTTTATCAGCAAGGATATGTCCACCAGCTTGAGTAAAAGTCCAGAATGTTGCTGCTATAGCTCCCATTCCAGAAGAAAAAGCTACACAAGCTTCACCTTTTTCAAGCATTGACATTCTTTTTTCTAAAACATCAGTTGTAGGGTTACCTAATCTACTATAGATATGCCCTCCCTCTTCTAAAGCAAATCTTCTTCCACCTTGCTCAGCAGAGTCGAAAACGAAAGTTGATGTTTGATATATTGGTGTAGATAGAGTTCCAAATGGATGTTTTTCAGCTCCACCGTGTATAGTGGTAGTTCCGAATCCACAAGTTAAATTTTTCATTAATAATCATCTCCTTAAAATATTTTTTATTCATTGTATGTTTTAATTTTAAACATTAAATCTAAAAAAAGCAACACATAGAGCGATAAAAGTGTATCAATACACTTTTATCTTATGATTATCTAGAATAAAGCTTTTTAAAAGTTAGCTTGATATAACTGGGATAATAGGATATATATATAATATAGAATAACCTATGCTATATAAGTTTTAGAAGGAAAGGAGTTGATTTATTATAAGTATAAAAAAAACTAATGCTATACGGGAATTAGAAAAAGCTAAAATAAAATTTACTATAAAAGAGTATGAAGTTGATGAAAATGATTTAAGCGCTATCAATGTAGCTTTAAAAACAGGAGCATACATAGAGCAGGTATTTAAAACTCTAGTACTTTTTAATGAGAAAAAAGAGCTCATAGTTGCCTGTATTCAAGGTGATGCGGAGTTAGATTTAAAAAAATTATCAAAATTAAGCAATTCTAAAAAAGTTGAGATGCTGGGGGTAAAAGAGCTTTCAGAGAATACTGGGTATATAAGAGGGGGGTGTTCACCTATAGGAATAAAAAAAAGACATTTAACTTATATAAATGAATCTGCACTTAGATATGAAGAGATATATATAAGTGGTGGGGCAAGAGGCATTCAGATTCTGATAGATCCAAAAGAGCTGATAAAATATCTAAATATGGTGGTTTCAGATATTGTAATATAAAATAAATAAGAATTTTTAAAAAAAATATTGTTTTTTTATTCATTTATATATATAATAAGTAATATTAAAAAAAGATATAGTCAGTAGAGGTCGCAGATGACAAGAGTAGTCTATCAGTTTTATACAATGAAAGATGAAAGGGGATTTTGCCGAAATATTAAAATTGGTTAATATTGGGGGTATAGTTAATAGCTATACAACTGTCGTTATATTTGTTGTAACGTTGTGCTATCTGATGTTTATAGAGTATAATTGATATTAGAAATTGACTTGTATTAAGTCCAATTTTAAATTTGATATTATTTTTTGTATGCAGCAGGTAAACAACCTGCTGTTTTTTGTCTAAAAAAATTTAGGGGGAGAAGTAATGTTAGAAAGAGTAAATGATTTTTTTGGATTTTTAGGACCAGTCACAGATATTTTATGGGAGTTTCCACGTAATTTTGAGTGGTATGCTAATATCCCTGTGCTGGGAAAATTTTCTTTAGCAATATTGTTATTAGTAGGTTGTGGAGTATTTTTTACTTTCTGGTTAGGGTTTGTACAAATTAAATATTTCAAAAAAAGTTTTCAGATATTAAAAAATAAAAACAGATCAAAAGTAGGGCTATCTCCTATGGCAGCATTTTTACTGAGTAGTGCTACAAGGATAGGGCCAGGAAATATAATGGGGGTAACAGGTGCCATATCTACAGGGGGACCAGGTGCTCTATTTTGGATGTGGGTAAGTGCGTTTTTTGGAATGGCAGTGAGTTTTGTAGAGGCAACTTTATCACAGATTTTTAAAGAGAAAGATGGAGAGGACTATGTTGGAGGGATAGCTTATTATGGTAGAAGATTATTAGGAAATAGTAAAATAGTTGGAATATTAATAGCTATAGCATATATTATATACGCTTTGTTTACTCTTCCAGGACAGGTATTTCATATGTTTACAGCATTTGGAAATGTAGCGAGTAAAATAACAGGACAGTCTTATGAAAGATTTGATACAGTATACGTTATAATAGGTATTTTAATTATTTTTACAACAATCCCTATTATATTTGGTGGGATTAAAAGGGTATCAAAAGCGGCAGATATAATAGTTCCTGTAATGGCAGTTATATACTTTGCAATAGCGCTGTTTTTAATAGTTATTAATTTTGATAGAATCCCTTATTTTTTAAATGCCGTAGTATCTAATGCTTTTACTCCAGAAGCTTTATTTGGTGGTTCTTTTGGTGTGGCACTTCAGCAAGGTATAAAAAGAGGTCTAATGTCAAATGAGGCAGGACAAGGAACTATAACAATGGCAGCAGCTTCAGCTGATGCAAAGCATCCAGTTGAACAAGGCTTTGTACAGTCATTTGGAGTATTTGTTGATACTTTTGTTATCTGTTCAATATCAGGTTTTTTAGTAATAATGGGAAGAGTTTGGGATAATCCGGCTTTAAATTTTGAAGTTTTAAGAAAAAGTAAGTTAGATACTTTTGTGGCTTCATTAGATGCTCTAAGTCCACAGGCAATGAGTTCTGGGATACAGATAATAATGTCTTTATGTTATGGACTTTTTGCCTTTTCTACCATTATAGGGATGATTGCATTTATAGAAGTTTGTTCTACAGAGATCTCAAAAGCAAAATCTTTTTCAGTATTTACTAAAATAATCTCTTCTGTAATTTTTGTTCCATTTGGAGTGGTATGTGTTTGGACTGGAATGCAACTGGATAATATTTGGGTTATCAGTGATTTGGTAAATTTAATGATGGTTATAATAAATATCCCTTTAATACTTATTGGTGGAAAATATGTTAAAAAGGCTTTAAATCATTATGAAAGTAATTACCACAAAATACAATCTGATGAAGGTTATGGGTTTGATAAAAGTGTAGGAGAGATAATGAAAGAAGAGTAGAAGAGATAATTAGAGATGAGTAGTTATAAAATAAAAAAGGAGGGGTATGGTATATATAGGACTTTATATCATACAAAAAAATTATGAGAATGTTTGGAACTATGAGAAGTAATAACGGTATACTAGAAATTGGTGGTGTTTCAGTAAAGGAGATTGCAGAAAAATTTGAAACTCCAGTATATATTTATGATGTGCAGCATATAGAAGATAATGTAAAAAAATATAAAAATGGTTTTAAATCTTCAAAGTTTGAAACAGAGATAGTTTATGCCTCTAAAGCTTTTTTGTCTAAAGCTATTTGTCAGATTATGAAAAAGTATGATTTACATATGGATGCAGTTTCAGGTGGGGAGATTTATGCTATAACTCAAAGTGATTTCCCAAGTGAAAAGATTCATGTTCATGGAAATAACAAAACTCTAAAAGAGTTAAATATGTGCTTTGATCTAAATATTGGAAGTATCATTGCAGATAACATGGATGAAGTGAAAAAAATATCGAAAATGTGTGATGAAAAAAATAAAAAAATGAAAGTATCATTAAGAGTAAATACAGGGATAGAGGCACATACACATGAATATATAAAGACCTCTAAACACTCTTCAAAATTTGGAGAATCAATATTTGACGACAGTGTTGAAAAAGTTATACAAGAGATATTGAAAAATGAAAAAATTGAATTTACAGGTTTTCATTGCCATATAGGATCACAAATTTTTGATACAACTGCCTTTTTAGAAGGGATAAAAGTTATGGTTAAATACACTAAATATATCTCTGAAAAATTTAAAATAAATATTCCTGAAATAAATTTAGGAGGTGGATTTGGAGTTTATTACACAGAAGAGGATGTTGAGATTGACATTGAAGCATTTACAAAAGAGATGATAAAATGTTTAGAGGAAACTTTAGATGAAGAAAAAATGACAATAGAAAAAATAATTATTGAACCTGGAAGAAGTATTATTGCAAACGCAGGTTCAACTGTATATACTATTGGTGGAGAAAAAACAACTTTTACAGGGGAAAAATATCTCTTTATTGATGGTGGAATGACAGATAACATGAGACCGGCATTATATCAAGCAAAGTATGAAGCTGCTATTGCGAATAAGATGGATGATGAATTGACAGAGGAAGTTATAGTTGCCGGGAAATGCTGTGAATCAGGAGATTTAATAGTAAAAAATGTAAAAGTTGCAAAAGCTGAAATTGGAGATTTAATAATTACACCTACAACTGGGGCTTATGGATACTCTATGTCAAATAATTATAATAAAATTGAGCGTCCAGCTGTAATTTTTGTTAAAGATGGGAAGAGTCAAGTTGCAGTAAAAAGAGAAACTTATGAATCTATGATAAAAGATGATCTGTTTATAGAGATATAAAAATGATAAGTGTTTTAAATCATAATGATAATAAGAGTTATAAAATACAGTTTCATCTTATGATTAAAATTACATAAAGATGGAGAAAAAACAATAAATAAGAGCTATTGTGAATAAGTAGATTAAATTTTAAAATTTAATCTACTTATTTTATTATAATGATAAGTGTTATGTAACGGTGCTAAAAGTGTTGAATAACAACAAAAAATATAATATAATTACACTGAAATCAACAAAAGTGGTTAATAATTTTTTTTAAAAAAATAAAGGGGTGGTTTGGATGAAAAAATTTGAGTACATGGAGCAGTTCGATCATGAGCAGTTGATCTACTTTTATGATAAGACAACAGGGTTAAAAGGGATTACTTGTATACATGATACAACATTAGGGCCTGCATTAGGTGGAACAAGATTATGGAACTATGCAGATGAGGAAGAGGCTGTTTTAGATGTATTAAGATTAGGTAGAGGGATGACTTATAAAGCTGCTTGTGCAGGACTTAATTTAGGTGGAGGAAAAACAGTTCTAATCGGTAATCCTAAAGAAGTTAAAAGTGAAGGTTATTTTAGAGCTTTAGGAAGATATGTACAATCTTTAAATGGAAGATATATAACTGCTGAAGATGTAAATACTTGTACAAAAGATATGGTTTACTTATCAATGGAAACAGACTATGTAGTAGGGTTACCAGGAAAATCAGGAAACCCATCACCTGTTACAGCTTGGGGAGCTTATATGGGTATTAAATCTGCTTTAAAAGAGGTATTTGGATCAGAATCAGTTGATGGAAAAACTTTTGCTATACAAGGTGCTGGACAAACTGGTTATTATCTGATTAAATATCTATTAGGTGATTTTAGTGATGTAAATAACTGGAAACCTAATAAAGAGAAAGCTAAAAAAATATACTTTACAGAGATTAATGAATCGTATATAGAAAGAATGAAAAAAGAGCATCCTGAAGTTGAGTTTGTAAATCCAGGGGATATCTATGGTCTAGATGTAGATGTATTTTCACCATGTGCTTTAGGGGCTGTAATTAATGATGAAACAATCCCATTGATTAAGGCAAAAATTGTTGCTGGAACGGCTAACAATGTATTAAAAGAAGCTAGACATGGGGATATGTTAAAAGAAAAAGGGATCTTATATGCTCCTGACTATGTAATTAATGCTGGAGGATTAATTAACGTATACTATGAGATAGGAGGATATGATTTTACTAGAGCTATGAATGACGTAGATATGATCTATGACAGATTATTAGAGATTTATGCAATAGCTAAGAAAGACAATATCTCGGTTTCTAAAGCAGCAGATATGTTTGCTGAAAAAAGAATAGAAATAATGAAAAATGTAAAAGCTACATATATCAAAAGATAAAAAAGTTAATTAAATAAAACCTCCTAAGTAGGTGTAAAAATCTATTTAGGAGGATTTTGTTATATATTTTAAGGAGGAAAAAGTGGCATATTTTACTAAAATACTGGAAAAAGTAAAAAAACAAAAAAGAAAGATAGTTGCTGTTGCATGTGCTGAGGATGAAGATGTGCTAAATGCAGTTGAAAATGCAAGAAAATTTGAGATAATAACTGCTATTTTAGTTGGGGATAAAGATAAAATAGTAAAAATTTTAAATGAATTAAAATTTGATGCTGATAACTATGAAATCATAGATGCAAAAACTATCGAAGAGGCATCAAAATTGGCTGTTCAACTTGTTTCTCAAGGTAAAGCAGATATTGTAATGAAAGGGTTAGTGGATACATCTATTATTTTAAAAGCGGTTTTAAGCAATGAATATGGTCTAAAAATTCATGGAAATCTACTTTCTCATGTTGGAGTTTTTTTTAATGAAAACTACCATAAACCCTTTATTGTAACAGATGCTGCTATGAATATAGCGCCTACTTTAGATCAAAAAGTAAAGATTTTAAATAATGCGGTAAAAATTGCTCAGGATTTAGGGGTAGAAATTCCTAAAGTTGCATGTATCTGTGCTAAAGAAAAGGTATCTGCAAAAATGGAAGCAACAGTTGATGCAGAAAAAATTCAAAAGATGTGTGAAGAGGGAGTTATAAAAAATTGTATAGTTGCAGGTCCTTTCGCTTTGGATAATGCAATTTCAAAAGAGGCTGCTATCCATAAAGGGATAACTCATACTGTAGCAGGTGATGCAGATATTCTGCTTATGCCTCAAATTGAAAGTGGTAATGTATTATATAAAGCTTTAACATATTTTTCAAAATCAGAGAGTGCTGGAATTATAGTAGGGGCAAAGGCACCTATAATTTTAACATCAAGAGCAGACAGTGAAGAGACAAAATTTAATTCTATTTTATTGGCAACGGCCTTTAATAATGTGTAATAGAATTAATACAAAATAAAATTACAAGAGTAAAGGGGAAAAAATATGAAAATTTTATCAATAAATCCAGGTTCAACATCTACTAAAATTGCGGTTTTTGAAGATGAAAAAGAGATAATGGAAAAAGTATTAAGACATTCAAATGTGGAGTTAGAGAACTATGAGGATATTTATTCCCAAAAATCATTTAGAAAAGATGTTATTTTAAACGCTTTAAAAGAAGCAGAAATAACAGTAGAATCTTTAGATGTAATTGTTGGGCGTGGTGGACTTTTAAAACCTATTGAAGGTGGAACTTATTTAGTTACAGATAAGATGCTTGAAGATTTAAAAAAAGGTGTTCTTGGAGAGCATGCATCTAATTTAGGTGGAGCTATAGCTAAAGAGATAGCAGATACTATAGGGAAAAAAGCCTATATTGTAGACCCTGTTGTAGTGGATGAGTTAGAGGAGATAGCAAGAGTTTCAGGTATGGCTGAAATAGAGAGAATCTCTATTTTCCATGCACTTAATCAAAAAGCGGTAGCTAGAAGATACTGTACAGAAAATCGTGTAAATTATAATGAGAAAAATATAATTGTAGCACATTTAGGTGGAGGAGTATCTGTAGGAATACATAAAAATGGAAAAGTAGTGGATGTAAATAATGCTTTAGATGGAGACGGACCATTCTCTCCAGAAAGATCAGGGGGAATCCCTGCAGGGCAACTGGTAAAAATGTGCTTTTCTGGAAAATTCAGCCAAGAGGATATTAAGAAAAAATTAAAAGGAAGCGGAGGAATAGTTAGCTATTTAAATACAAATGATGTAAGAGATGTAATGAAAATGGTAGAAGATGGGGATAAAAACGCTAAATTAATAGTAGATGCTATGTGCTACCAAATTGCTAAGGAGATTGGAGCTCTGTCTACTGTTGTAGCTGGGAAAGTAGATGCTATAATATTGACTGGTGGAATAAGCTATTCGAAATATGTTGTTGAAAAAATTTCTAACAGTGTTAATTTTATTGCACCAATTACAGTTTATCCTGGTGAGGATGAGATGAGTGCTCTTGCTTTAGGTGGTTTAAGAGTTGCAAGAGGAGTAGAATCTGCTAAAATTTATTAAGAGTTAAAAAAGGAGTTTTACAGCTATTTACATGATAGCTGTAAAACTCCTTAAATATTTATACCACTTTTGTGAATGATAAATCGACTATTTTAAGCCCGTCTACAGCAGCAGAAGTGATACCGCCAGCATAACCGGCTCCCTCTCCTATGGGAAATATACCTTTTGCATTTATTGATTCACCAAAATTATCTCTAACTATTCTAACAGGGGCTGAAGTTCGTGTTTCAGGACCTATTAAATTTGCACTTTCAGATACAAAACCTTTATAGATTGTATTCCAATGATTTAGAGCCGATTTCATATTATCAGTTATAAATTTTGGAAATAATTCATTTAAATTAGAAGGAGTAAGTTTCATTTCATAACTAGAATCAAGTGGCTGACTACTTGGTTTATCATTTATGAAGTCTATTGTATTTTGGAAAATACCAGTATAACCTCCACCCATTTTATATGCTTTTCTTTCAATCATCTCTTGAAATTCCATACCTGAAAACAAGTGATCCCCAAATTCGTTTTCTTTTACAGCCACAACAAGGGCAGAGTTAGAAAATGGTCTTTTTCTATCAGAGTAACTCATACCGTTAACAAGTGTTCCCCCCTCTTGCGATGCAGCGTTCACAATAACTCCTCCAGGACACATGCAAAAAGAGAATACACCTCTGTTTTCCTCTTTGTTATTGTAAGTTAAAGAGTAAGTTGCAGAACCCAAAAGGTCATTTTGGTACTCTTTACCAAACATTAGTTTGTCTATAAACTCCCTTGGGTGTTCAATACGTGCTCCAACAGCAAATGGCTTATTCTCCATAAAAATATTGTTCTTATGAAGCATCCTGTAAGTATCTCTAGCTGAATGACCTATAGCTAAAATCAGTTTATCAACTTTATAATTACTGACTTTCAATTGTGAATTGCTGCTGCTCTTGTCAAGCTCTGTTATATCAATACTCTCTATAGAACCGTTAGATAACTTTATATCAGTTAGTAGAGAATTAAAATGAAAAACTCCACCTAAGGCTATAATTTTGTTCCTAAGATTAGTTATAACGGTTTTTAGGACGTCTGTTCCTATATGTGGTTTATAATCCCAAGATATTTGCTCTTGTGCACCGCATTCTAAAAGAATTTCAAAAACTTCATTGATATAACCGCTTTTAATTCTTGTATTAAGCTTTCCATCTGAATATGTTCCAGCTCCCCCTTCTCCGAATTGAATATTGGAGTTAGGATTTAACTGGGAAGTTTTAATGAATTTTTCAATACTGATATCCCTATCCTCTACACTCTCACCTCTTTCAAAAATAATAGGTTTATAACCATATTTGCAAAGAGAATAGGCAGCAAATAAACCAGCAGGTCCAGTACCTATAACGGCTATCTTGGCATTTAAGTCAAAAGTGGCAATTCTTGGTGCTGTAGTTTGCTCAGTCACTATTTTGATGTTTTCTTTTTTAGGAATTTGACAACAGTCATTAACTTCTATTTCAATGTTATATACAAATTTAATCTCATTTTTTTTTCTACTGTCTATAGAACGTTTAGAAAATTTAAGCTCTTTAATCTCCTTAGATTGTATGCCAAGCTTTTCAATCTCATTATAAATAGATTCGTTTTGATTTTTATTAATAGGAATAATAAGATTTGTAATACTTATTTTCAAAATTATCACCTCATTAACAATTTTACCATAGAAAAAGGTTAAATAAAAGAATCTAAATGTTTTATCTGCAAAATAAAAAAGGATCTTAAAAAGTGATTAATCAATTTAAGACCCTAATTTTATTTTTTAATTTTTAATTTTTATTTTTTTACTTTTTTAGTTGGTTTAACAGCTCCAACTTTATCTTCTAAACCTTTTCCAACTCTGAATTTAACAACTTTTTTAGCTGGAACTTTAATTTTAGCTCCTGTTTGAGGGTTTCTAACTTCTCTAGCCTCTCTATCAATTACTTCCCATTTTCCCCATCCTACGAAAGAAACAGTTACACCACTTACTAAAGACTCCTCAACAGTTTCAAGGAATGAAGCTACGTATTTTTCAGCATCTTTTTTAGAAACACCTTCTAATTTTGCAGCAAATTTTTCAACAAATTCTTTTTTAGTCATAAATAAAATCCTCCTGTTTTGTGATTTAATTAAAGTGTAAGAAAATAACTTGTTTAAAAATTTATTTTCTACATCATATTACTCTTAAAAGCCTGTATTTCCTTTTTTTTCTCAATAATAAAGATAAAAAAACTTTAAAAAATAGTGCATTTAAAAGCTTGATAACATAAGATATAAAATAAAGGATAAATTGTCAAGTAAAAAAACAAAAAAAACAGAAAAAATACATTATATCTCTAAAAAATAGTTAAATAAAAAAATCCCATAGAATAAACTATGGGATTTTAAGACTATTTTACAGAATTAGCACCTTTTTCAATAGCTTCTTTATTCATTGGAACAAATTTAGCTTTGTTTTCTCCAAATACTTTAGGAAAAGCATCTAGGATAGATTGAGGAGCAACTACTGGAGATTTTTCAAGCATTGCACCAAGCATAACCATATTAGCTATTTTTAAATTTCCTAAATCGTTAGCAATATCATTGGCAGGAACATAAAAAACTTCAATATCAGTTCTTGAAGGTTTAGCTTCAATTAAAGATGAGTTAATAAATAATTTTCCACCAGGTACTAAACAATCTTGGAATTTTAATAAAGAAGGTAGGTTCATAGCGATAACTATTGTAGCATCATTTGTAATAACAGGAGATCCTACAGGTTTATCAGAAACAACAACTGAACAGTTAGCTGTTCCCCCTCTCATCTCAGCTCCATAAGATGGACACCAAGAAACTTCTTTGTTTTCAAGCATTCCAGCATAAGTAACTAACATACCAAGAGACATAAGTCCTTGACCACCAAATCCAGCACATATAATTTTATCTGTCATTATTTAGCCTCCTTCTTATTCCCTAATGGATAGTAAGGGATCATATTTTCTTCTAACCATTTTAAAGAATCTGTTGGAGTGATTCCCCAGTTAGTTGGACAAGTAGAAAGAACTTCAACTAAAGAGAATCCTGTTCCATTTATTTGATTTTCAAAAGCTTTTTTAATAACTGTTTTAGCTTTTCTAACAGCAACTGGGTTATGAACTGATACTCTTTCAATAAAAGTAGCACCATCTAATGTAGCTAACATCTCTGACATTCTGATTGGTAAACCAGCAAGAGCAGTGTTTCTTCCAGATTGACATGTTGTAGCTTTTTGACCAGGAAGAGTAGTAGGAGCCATTTGTCCACCAGTCATTCCATAAATACAGTTGTTAACAAATATAGTAGTAATTTTTTCCCCTCTAGCAGCAGCGTGAACAATTTCAGCAGTACCGATAGAAGCTAAGTCACCGTCACCTTGATAAGTAAATACTACTTTATCAGGTAAAGATCTTTTTATTCCAGTAGCAACAGCAGGAGCTCTTCCGTGCCCAGCTTGTTGAACATCACAATTAAAGTAATTATAAGCAAGAACTGCACAACCTACTGGAGCAACTCCAATAGTCTCACCTAAAACACCTAACTCTTCTAAAACTTCCCCAACTAATCTATGGATAATTCCATGAGTACATCCAGGGCAATAGTGAGTTTCTTTTTCAGTTAATCCATTAGTTCTCTGAAAAACGATAGCCATTACTTACCTCCTAAAATTTCTTTAGCTTTTTCATAAATTTCAGCTGGAGCTGGGATAACTCCACCAGTTCTACCAAAGAATGAAATTTCATGTTTGCATTCAGAATATAATTTGATATCTTCAACCATTTGTCCCATACTCATCTCAACAGTTAAAATCTTTCTTCCAGGTTTTAAAGTTGATAAAGCTTTTTTAGGGAATGGCCATAAAGTAATTGGTCTGAATAATCCAACTTTATGCCCCTCTTCTCTTAATTGGTCAACAACATTTCTTACTATTCTAGAAGTTGTACCATATGCAGCAAAAACCATATCTGCATCATCACAAAGATATAACTCAGCTCTTTGCTCTTTTTCTTCAATTTCAGCATACTTTTTGAATAAGTGATGATTGTGAACTTCTAAATCTTCTGCTGCAAGAAATAAAGAGTTGATTACATTAGGTTTTCTTTGCCCTTTTGTACCAGTTGTAGCCCAAGAAGATTTATCTCTTTCAGCTCTAGGAGTTACATTGTCAAAAGAAACAGGTTCCATCATTTGTCCAATGATTCCATCAGCTAATAACATAACAGGAGTTCTGTAGTGGTCAGCAAGATCAAAACAGTCTATTGTTAAATCTACAGCCTCTTGAACTGAAGCAGGTGCGTAAGAAGGAACTCTATAGTCTCCATTACCTCCACCTTTTACACACATGTTGTAGTCAGATTGAGCAGCTTGGATCCCTCCTAAACCAGGACCTCCTCTCATTAAGTTCATAATAACACCAGGAACTTCAGCTCCTGCCATATATGTGATCCCCTCTTGTTTAAGAGCGATACCTGGAGAAGATGAAGATGTTAAACATCTTGTTCCTGTACCAGCAGCACCATAAAGCATATTGATAGCAGCTACTTCTGATTCAGCTTGAACAAAAGAACCTCCAGCTTTAGGTAAAGCGTGTGATAAATATTCAGGAATTTCGTTTTGTGGAGTTATAGGATAACCGAAAAAACATTTACAACCAGCAACGATAGCAGCTTTTCCTATAGCCTCATTACCTTTCATTAAAATTTTAGCCATATTAATTTAAACCTCCTAGTCTCTTTCTACTGTTATAACACTGTCTGGACACATAATTGCACAGTTTGCACAACCGATGCATTTATCTAACTCAGTAACAGTGGCAGGGTTATACCCTTTAGTGTTTATTTTGTGAGTATCAATGTGAACAATTTTAACAGGGCAACCTGTAGCACATAATCCACACCCTTTGCAAATTTCTTGCTTAAATGAAACCTTACCTTTAGCCATACTACCTCCTAATTTAAAATTTATTTATAAATTTGTTAAAAACATTGTCAGTATGATGCAATATCAAATCACATCCAGCTTTTTCTATTCAACATACGAAGAGGAAATAAATTTCCCGAAAATTCATTTTTAGGCAAAGCGTTTTCTAAATCAGCTTTAAAAGAGGTATATTTTACAGGTATCCCTCTTATTGTACTTATTTCTTTTGCTAAAACATCACCTTTTCTTATGTCATCTACAGTTGTTTCCCATATAAGGTGAGTATTATTAATAATACCAGTAACTTTCATATTTAAAGTACCTTCTATTAAATCTAACTCAGCAAGAGCTGAATCAAGATCCATAGTTTCAGGTCTATTAGCATTTAAAACGAAGAAAAGATCGCATAATTCAGGGTTTATAAGAGAACGAAAACTAGA